>CAYSOI010000001.1:0-2466 GCA_964432425.1 uncultured Opitutales bacterium
TCTGGAACTTTTCCGAAATGGAAAATGATGATGAGAATGCAAACAAACCCTACGACCGGGCAACCAACGAGAATTTGCTGACCAATGTCGAAAACAACGAACTTCTGGAACAAATCAAAGAAATCCTTACGACGCTACCAGAACGACAACAGCAAATTATCGACGGGTTTTACCTGCGGGGTCTCACTTATACAGAAATCTCCGAAACTTACAATATCCCGGTGGGGAGTATCGGCGTCTATCTGTCCAGAGCACTTTCCAGCATTCGAAGCCACATGTCCAAAAGATCCAGCAAAAATTCCAAAATCTCTGTAATATGTCCGGAGCCAATTACGACTCCTACCGTACCATGAATAAGCAAAAATTTCAGGAACTGACATTAGCCATCCTCTCTTCCAACGCTTCCAAAGAAGAGATCGAATACCATGAAAAGCTCATTTCCAATGAAGATTGGGCCCGGGATCTCTTCGAAGATACCTGCCAAACCCATCACCTCCTGACACAAACCTTTCGCACACTGTCCCACGATGCTCCAGAGACATCACGAAACCCATCTCCCGAGCGTCTCAAATCCATCTTTGAGCTGATGGATAAGCAAGTGCCCCTCAAGAATACCGCTTCCGCAGACAAGGAGATCTATAATGACCTTGTCAAAAAACTGAGCAAATTGCCCACACTTCCCATCATTCTGGATGCCATTTCAAAAGCACTCAAGAATGAGCATACCAACGTCATCAAAATCGAAGAACTCCTACAAGGCGATCAATCCCTGACGACCACCGTACTCAAGCTGGCAAACTCTGCCCGATATGGACTGCCCAGAAAAGTGTACAGTCTACATCAGGCCATTGCTCTGATGGGGTTTGATGAGATCCAGCAAATCGTCGTCACAGCGTCCGTGATCTCCTTCATGAATGACACCCGCAAGTACTTCTCCTTGTACAATTTCTGGAGACACAGCATCGGCGTCGCCACCGCAACCTGCACTGTCGCCCATGAATTAGGAGTTTCCGACGATTACATCCTCTTTACCACTGCCCTGCTCCACGATATTGGTAAGCTGGGCAACCTGCTTCTCGATACCAAAGGCTACCTGAAAATCATTCAACACAGCCTCGATACGGAAAGACCTCTGCATGAACTTGAAATCGAAGACGTCTTCCCGGAACACACCAGAATGGGAGAAACCATTTGTGAACATTGGGGGCTTCCCAGCATGATTTCACAAGCGGTTCGCTATCACCATGAACCAGACATTGAGAAACGCCCCATTCTCCCCCTCGAAGTCAATCACACGATTGATTGCATCTACATCGCCGATACATTGATCCGCCAGCAACACTTTGGCCATAGCGGGAATGCGGCTCCCCCTGAATTTGATCCAGGCATTCTGGAGCGCCTTGAACTCCACCCGGTTCGACTTGAGCAATTAAGGATCAATCTCGAAATTGATCTCGCTCATGCTCATGGCCTGCTGGATATTCTTCCGGAAGAATCCGGAGCGGCCTGATTGGACTTGCCACTGACTCCAGCCACTGGACTGGACCTCCTCTTTATTGGCAAAGAAAAGGATTGCCAATCAGGAAGTTATGAGGATAACTTGGCAATCATCTGCACTACTCCCAAAGTATGATTAGCAGAGAGACCGTGACCTATGGAGGAAGAGTCAAACCAAGCCTTAACCGATGGAGAGCTATTCGGACAATACAAAGTGCGCCGCATGCTTGGCGAGGGCGGCATGGGCCAAGTGTATGAGGTCGAGCATCAGGTATTGGAAACCCGGCATGCGATCAAGCTGATCAACCCGGCGATCCTCGAATACGAAGAGTCTCTTCAATATTTCCGCAATGAGGCCAGAGTCATGGCCAACCTGAATCATCCAGGCATTGTCGATGTCGATGACTTCGGGCAAACGGAGGGTTATTACTGGCTCCGACTCGAACTAATCCCTGGGATTGACTACAATGGGAAACACATCATTTCCCTGGATCAATACATCCATGCACGTCCGGACCTGCTCAATGAGTTCGAAGTTCATGCATTTCTAAAACAAGCACTCAATGCTATCGGGTATGCTCATTCGAAAGGAGTCATACACTGTGACCTGAAGCCAGCCAACATTCTGCTCTATCCCCGAGGTGCCAAAATTGCGGACTTTGGTATCGTCCGACTGATTAGGGAAGACTTTCATCGTACTTCGGCACAACCGATCATCCAGGAGACTCAATACCACAGCCATTCACTCAGCCCCACTGAAACGGCAATCATGGGTACCTACGAGTACATGAGCCCCGAACAAAGAAAAGGGCTGCGAGTGGATGGGCGTAGCGACCTCTATGCCATAGGGTTGATCGCCTACCAAATGCTGACCGGACACAATCTGCCATGCCTGAAACCCGCCACAGACATTCGAAAAAAGATCCACCATGCCTGGGATCAATGGCTGCAAAAAGCTTTGGAGGAAAA
>CAYSOI010000001.1:2566-28509 GCA_964432425.1 uncultured Opitutales bacterium
CTCTATATACCCCCTGAAAACATACATGGACTCCATTCGCCAACACCTCCATCTCCTCCGACACTTCCTCCTGTACTTCCGAATGTAGAAAACCTATCGCCCCCACAGCCTCCAGTCACACCCCCCACTCCTCCCGACACTCTTCCGCCCACTCCACCTTCTCCTCCCCCAACTCCTCCTGAGCCTCCAACAACCCCAAATTTACCAGAAGTCACCCACACCACACTTCCCGAGCCCAATCCTCCAACCATCCCTGATACCAGCCCACTTTCCCCACCAAACAATATTCCCAAACCTCCACTGGGCCCAGAGAAAGGCTCTCATTGGACCATCCCCAAACTCAACCTGAAATTGTTGTGGATCCCGGAAGGCTCCTTCCAAATGGGAAGCCCGGAAGATGAACCTCAGAGATCTCAACATGAAGGTCCCCAGCACAAGGTGGAACTGACTCAAGGTTTCTGGCTGGCAGAAACGGAAACCACCATTGGGCAATGGAATCTGCTCACACCGGAATCTCCATTGAGTGGCAGCAAAACCCTTCCGGCTCACTCCCTGTCCTGGCTCGATGCCATCGCTTTTTGTAACAAAGTCGAAGCTCTCCAAAAATTCACCCCCAAAGGCTATCAATTCCGCTTACCCACTGAAGCGGAATGGGAATATGCCTGTAGAGCGGGCACAGATACCCCGTTCTATTTTGGAACGCAGAATGACAGTATTGAAGACTATGTCTGGTATGGGAAAAACGCCCAAGAAATCTCTCACCCTGTGGGTTCCAAAAAACCAAACGCATTCGGGCTCTTCAACATGCATGGAAACGTACGTGAATGGTGCATGGATCTCTATGCTGCAGAGTATCTCGGAAGATCTGAAGTCAACCCAACCGGGCCAACATCAGGCAATCTAAACGTTTCCCGTGGAGGGAGCTGGAGATTATTTGAGCCCTATTGCCGGTCTGCCGCCAGAAAGAGTGAACGAAACTCGACTCATTCTTCCGACCTCGGCTTCCGAATCGCTTTGGCTCCGGAAATCGAACGATAACCCCTTGACCAGGGGATTGGAATCACTCGGCAAGACCTAATGGGCATGGAGTTTCTTCAACTCCACTTCGACACACTTCATCAGAGCACTGCGAATCCGAAACAAAGCCTGAGTGATAGAACCTTCGCTTCGGTTCATGGATTTGGCCACACTCTTGATCGAAGCATCATCTTCATAACGGGAGGATACCAGAGCACGTTGTTTTTCAGGCAGTTTAGCCAGGCAAATATTGAGCACCATTCTCATTTCATCCAATCGCTCGGCATCTTCTTCCGCATCATCGGCTACCAGATTGAGCAACTCCTCATCAAAGACCAAACGATTCCGTTTGTGCTTCTTCATGTGGGCCATCACTTGAAAACGGGCGACCTGAAAAGCCCAGGCAGAAAAGTTTTTCTCAGGATCATACTTTTCTGCACTTTTGCACAGGGCAAGATTCGTCTCCTGAAGAACATCATTGGCCTGAGTGTAATCCGGAAGCAGGGAGAATATAAAGCCGAAGAGACGTCGTTGGTTGGCCGTCAAAAGCTGGGCAAATTCGATGGAAACTTTATCCTCCACGGGCGTCATTCAGCAGGTAATTTTTGGGGCAAACCTTAAACTTAGGCTCTTACAAAAAATGGTTCAAGCGATTTAGCCGCCGAAACCTACTGATTCGCATTTTGCTGAATGGCATCCAGGGACTCCCATTGGGAAAAGGCAGTTTCGAGCTCTTCTTCAATTTTTTCGAGACGGAATTTGCATTGCCTGGCATTTTCTCCGCTGGGATCCTCCTGAAAAAATGTAGGTTGGGCCATCCTCTCAATTATTTCACTTTGCTCCGTTTCCAGTTTTTCAATGATCCCCGGGAGGGCCTCCAGTTCCTTCTTTTCTTTAAAGGATAGCTTGCGGGGCCGTGGACGATGCTTGCGCTGCCCCACATTCTCTTCTGAAGAACTTTTCTTCGAAGAATTCTTCGGCTTGGGAGGCATGAGCTTCGGTATCCAGGTCTCGGAATCGGACCAATGCTCGACAACTCTTCCATCCGACTGAAAGACCAAAGTACTGGTCACTACATTTTCCAGAAAGCTACGGTCATGGCTGACAAGAATGACCGTACCGCTGTAGTCCATCAAACGCTCTTCCAGAAGCTCCAGTGTATCCGCATCCAAATCATTGGTGGGTTCATCCAAAACCAGACAATTGGAAGGTTTGGCAAATAGCTTGGCCAGAATCAGGCGATTCTTCTCCCCTCCCGAAAGTGAACTGACTGGCGACCTTGCCATTTGAGGTGGAAACAGGAAATCCTGCAGGTAACCGTTTACGTGAATTTTACGATCTGGCAGATCAATAAAATCCTTTCCATCATTGACATTGAACTGCACCGACTTGTCCTCCTTCAAGGTGTCCCGAAGTTGATCAAAATAGGCAATTTCCAGTTTTGTGCCGAGTTCCACTTCCCCATGATCGGGCTGAAGAAGCCCCAGAAGCAGACGTATCAAAGTGGTTTTCCCGCAACCATTGGGACCGGCAATACCGATCCGATCACCACGCATGATCTTGATACTGAAGTTATCCACCAGAGTCTTTCCACCCAAGGTATGGTGCAGATTTTCGGCAATGATCACTTTGCGGCCCGAAGTTTCGGCATTGAAGACTTCGATCTGCACATTTCCCTGCACATTCTGACGTTGCTGCCTTTCGGAACGCATTTTCTTCAACGCCCGGACACGACCTTCATTTCGTGTCCGGCGAGCCTGAATGCCCTTGCGAATCCAAACCTCTTCCTGCGAGAGCTTCTTATCGAAATTGGCGTTCCGTTTGGCTTCCGCATCCAGGAGTTCCTTCTTTCGTTGAGTAAAGGTATGAAAGTCGCAGGTGTAATTAGTGAGAGTCCCCCGATCCAAATCCATAATTCGGGTGGCGAGTTTTTGAAGAAAAGTCCTGTCGTGAGTCACAAAGAGAATCGCCCCCTTGAAACTTTGAATAAATTCTTCCAGCCAGAGAATGGCGGGGATATCGAGGTGGTTGGTCGGTTCATCCAACAAGAGCAGATCGGGCTCCGAAACCAATGCTTTTCCAAGAAGTGCCCGACGTTTGAGACCTGCGGAGAGTTCTGAAAATTCCTCATCCACATTCAAACGCAGTCTGGAAGCAATCTGTTCTACTTTGGGCAACAAATCCCAGATCTCAGCGGCTTGAATTTGTTCCTGCAAGTGAGCGTGCTCTTCATCAATTTGCGGGGAAGGATTCAGGATCTGCTCTACCCCCAGCTTGTGAAACCTGGCAATGAGTTTGCCATGTTCAGGGATTCCCTGGGCAATGACTTCAAAACAGCTCCCGGTCAAGTCTACCGGAACATCCTGAGGCAAACACTGTACATTGAGGTTTGTCGCATATTCAAACTGCCCGGAATCCGGTTGCTCTTCCCCGAGAAGAATACGGAACAGACTGGATTTCCCGGAACCGTTTCGCCCCAGCAGGCAAACCCGCTCTCCATTGAGGATCTCGAAACTGGCTTGATTGAGGAGTTTCGGGCCACCATAGGCCAGGCTCAGATTCTGTGCACCAAGAAGTACCATGAAAAGATGGTTGTGGGGAAATCAGGCAGGAGGGATTTCCCGGTTGGCAAGAAAGGCCACGATTTCGCGAATACTGTTTCTGGCATCGCTGGGGTCAAAGTAGACATACTCTGGATCTTCGGCCAGGTATTCATAGCTCTTGGGCAGTTCGGAGTCATCCAGATATATGGGCACGATCAGTTTTTCCTCATCTCTTGCATGCTGAGTTTCACTGAGTACACGTTCGGATTTATAGGCTGACCCGGAGGCGACCAGCAACACGGCTCGGGCACTGCTGATCAGTTCTACCGTCTCATTATCAAAGATTTTGGCCGCTCCATTTTCCAGTTTACGACAACGAATATCATACCCTGATTTGGTCAGTGCTTTTCTCAATGCCTGGGCAGGTTCATCATCATAGCCCGTAAAACACAAAAATAGATGATCTCCGACTTCCTGAACCGTTTCTGTGGGTGGTGGAGGCAAGGGTGCTCTTTTTTTTGGCTTAACTCCAGCCACAGCTTTTCGCTTTCCAGGATTCGCTTTGCGTTGCTCACGGAGCTTTTTCCTCTCTTCAAATTGAGCCTGAATTGCCTGCTTTCTCTTCTTCTTTTTGACGGAACCAACAATCACCAATCCCAAGGCACCGAGAACCAGTACTCCTGAAGACGGCCCGGTCCAAATAATATTGGCAAGATACCAATCGGAGCCTTTTCCCACCAAACCCATGAGTTGATCCCATTGTATCCCCCCTTTGGCTCTTTCCTTGGGTTCTTCCTCTTCAGGTTCATCATCATCGTCCAAGCTATAGTTTACGGGCTTATTTGGGTCATGGCCAAGATAATCAGCAGGATTTGGTGGTGGGGGCGGGGGCGCAGGCGGAGGTTCGGGTTCAGAACCAAGGGTTGGGGGTCGAGTATCTCCTTCAAAAGTGAACCGAAACCGTACTTGCTCATCCGGGTTGTCAGAGGGCTCCATCTCTTCTTCAGGAGGGGAAGGTGGAGGAGGCGGAAGCGCTGGAGCGGCAGGTTCCGGAGTTGGGGGCGGAGGTAAGGGCGAAGTCGCGGAGGGTTGCCCTGGAGGTGGAGGTAACGGTGACGCCGGGGAAGTGGCGTCCGGGGGCTCTGGAGTTGGGGTAGTATTGGGAGGTACTGGGGCTTGTGAGTGCAGAGGATGCAGCGGCCCAAGCACTAGAAGTATCAGCACTCCAAGTACTTTCCAGAATCGATATGGAAATGAATCGCAGGTGAAGGCCATGACGCCACTCAATTCGTTGGAGCAGGAGCTGCCGGCGGCGTGCCAGCTCCCTGAAACTGAAAGTCAAAGTAAACTGGTTTTTGACCAGCTTGAGGTGAATTTTGAGGAGGGGAAGGAGGAGGTTCCAACATGGATTTCCCTGGCGGAGGTGGAGGAAGAGGACTCACTGCCGAAGGATTGGGAGCAGGAACATTTTGAGGATTATTATTCACCTGTGCCACAACTGGAGGCGCAGGAAGTGCAGGTAAGGGCTGGTTGTTGTTATCAAGAAAACGCTGGGTCTTCTGTAGGGTGATGAGAAAGCTGTTCTCGTCCAAAACCTTGGTTTCTCCATCAATCCGAAGGATGTAGTACCCTTTGCGAAAGTTGAGAATTTCCACCAGGTCCCTTGCGTGTCCATCAGTCCACACCAATTTGGGAAAGATGAAGCCTGGGACGATGCGGTTGAGGGCAGGAGTCCCGGGTTTTCCACCACCAATGGCCAGGGCAAGCTGATTGATGAGCTTGGAGGTCAGGTTTTTCTGCGTGGTCAAATAGAGTGAAAGAAATTCGTCCTGCTTGAGCGTCCTGATCCGGCCATCGACCTTGAGAACAATATGCTTTTGCTCAATACGGATGACGTGCACATTTTGATAAACCTTACTATCTGTCCAGATCAACTCAGGAAGGATGTCACCTTCCGACAGGGGTTGCTGGGGAGTTTGGGCATGGCCTGACACCGCACTGAAGAGCAGGATCAAGGCGATATGGAAACGGGTATTCAAGGTAGTGATGGGGAGAGAATGGCTTTATCCGATCTCATTTGAAGACAAAACCTAATCATGCCTTCTATTGGCTGAGGGTAAACTGAAAAATCAGCCTTCAATCGAGTCTTGAATGAGATGTCCATCAATCGTTCTGAGAAGTTTACGGGGATTGGCGTTTTTCAATTCTTCCGGAAGTTGTGCATCCGGGCAATTCTGATAACAGACTGGACGGACAAAACGCTCAATCGCAGCGAGCCCAATGGAAGTGTGCACCGCAGTCGAAGTTGCCGGATAGGGCCCTCCATGATGGGTGGCATTTCCAATTTCCACTCCGGTCGGGAAACCGTTGAAAACCAAGCGACCGACATGGGTCTCCAGAAGCTGCTGCAAGGATTGATGATCCGCAAAATCTTTCTCTGTTCCTTGCAAAGTAGCGGTCAAAGAGCCCTGCATGTTTCTGGCAAAGTCCTGCAACTCTTCCAGATTCCTGGCTTTGATCAGGATTGTGGAGGGACCAAAACATTCCTCCTGCAATTCCGGACTTTGTTTCCAGGTATTGTAATCCGTGACAAAGAGATTTGCACCGGCATGTAATTGTTGCTCCTCGGTTTCAGGCTTGGAGGTGGCGGCACACGAAACCCCTTCCACACCTTGAATCGCTTGAACCCTGGTTTGGTAATTTTTGTAAATGCCTGCATGGAGCATGGTTTGTGGTGCCACTTCTGCAATCTCCTGGCTCAAGTGCTGCAGAAAGCGATCCAGGTCAGGCCCTTCCAACGCCAGCAAGATTCCAGGGTTGGTGCAAAACTGCCCGGCATCCAATGTCAGTGATTGAACCAAGCCTTTGGCAATCACCTCTTTCCTTTGCTTCAAAGCATCTGGCAACAAGAAGACGGGGTTCAAGCTACCCATTTCTGCAAAGACGGGAATCGGCACAGGTCTGGAAGCTGCCAAATTCATCAAACTCCTACCTCCGGGCAATGATCCTGTAAACGCAACGGCAGAAAGTTGCGGATGCTTCACGAGCTGCTCCCCTACCTCAATACCTGCCCCATGCAGCAAGGAGAATGTGCCGTCCGGTAGGCTGAACTCATTGATCGCTTCCTGGAGAGCAATGGCCGTAAGTTCACAAGTTCCTGGCTGTGCAGGGTGAGCTTTGACAATGACAGGGCAACCCGCAGCAAAGGCTGAAATGGTGTCCGTACCCAGCACAGAGATGGCGATGGGAAAATTGCTGGCACCAAAGACGGCGACCGGCCCCAGCGGTTGCAGCATGGTTCGCATGTCCGGTTTGGGTCGGGGTTTGCGATTGGAATCTCCACGGTCAATCCTTGCATTCACCCAGGAGCCTTCCCTCAACAACTTCGCAAACCGGCGGGGCTGGTCCAATGTTCGGACGAACTCAAACTGTAATCGCTGTTCCGACAACCCGGACTCCAACCCGGCACGTTCGACAATACCATGAAAGTGCAGTTCGAGGTTGTCCGCCAGGATCTCCAGAAAACTGGCTTTCCTTTCGGGAGTAAGCGACCTCAGCTCATAATACGCCTCTCTGGCTTTGGTGACAGCTTCATCGATCTGCTCGGCAGTAGCCTCCAGATACTCCGGTTCCAAAGTTTCTCCGCCAGCAGGGTTTACGGCGTGGAATCCTTTTTCAGGATCACCAGAAGCCCATTCCCCAGCGATGAAGTTCTTGCCTGTAAATTTCATGTTTGAAAATTGCGACGGGCTGGAAAGCCCCTCCCACCATAATGCCAAAGTATGATAGCAGGGACTTCACAGCCCGTCATTCAGGAATACTTTCTTTCGAGCTTAGTTCCCTTTGCGAAGTTTCTTCCCAAGAGCATGATCAGATGGACGAATGCCTTTGCGGAAACTGTTGAAGCCGTAGAACAAGGGATCATAGGGATCGACGTAGTCCACGTTGGCCTTTGCAGGAACTTTCATATCGAGGCCATGGAAGAGAGCGTTGACCACCATGCGGCGGAGACCTTCGCTTTTGAGGTCGGTAGCGGCTCCCATGGTGGTGGTGAAAATATTGGAGGTCTTGCCGGAAGGCCACTTGTGTTCACGGGTCCAGGCCACTGGCATGGCTGGATCATTGACGCCTCTGCCCTTCTTTTCCTTTGTGGAAGGCTTGGAATTGGGGTCCATGTTTTCGAGAACCAATCCACGCATCAAAATCGTAGCATCTTCCGGTGGGTACGCTTCATAGACATCGGAATCGGCAAAGACATCTTCCACTCCTTGCAGGATGGGGTGACATTTGGCATCGGGCTCAATGGCTCCACGGCAGGCTTCTCTCTTGTGGCCGCCCCAGTGGCTTACCCATTTCTCACCAAGGACTCTTTTGCCAAATCCACCATGCTTTCCGCGGAAGGCGTGAGTGCTGGTGCGGAGTCCGAGGACGGGGATGCCGCGATTGCAGGCATCGTCAAAATGTTTGTAGTCTTCATCACTCCATGTGCGGAAACGCAGAAGCATGATGATGGCATCGGCGGAGTCCAGGGCCTTGGGATTGGAAAGGCTCTTCTGGTTATTCGGATCAATTTCGCCTTTGTCGCTTACGGAAAAGGAAACCGTGCATTTGAAACCATGACGTTCACTGAGAATCTTTGCCAGCATGGGCAGACCTTCCTCGCTGCGGTACTCTTCATCTCCGGCAAGCAGGACAATGTGTTTCCCTTTTCCGGGTCCATCACCACCAGGATAAACAATCCATGGATCTTCGGCGGAAAGGTTGACGGCAAAAAGAGAGGCGGCGAGGGCAATAATGGATAATAATTTCATAGAAATGATCTTAGTTTCTGGGTTGAAGAGAGAGGGTGATATTGAAATATCCCCTCCTCAGTCAATAGCAGGAATGTCCAGCATTGAACTTTACTTTTGAGGAAACGGGAATTTGGCCGACGGGAATTGTCTCGGAACTGTTGGTTTGGCTCTACTCATTTGACACCATTTTGAAGATTGGCACAGTAAGGAGCACTCCTTCCAAACAAAGCCCAGCTCCTTAACAATGAAAAGTATAGCCAGCGTTTGTGCCGCACTGCTCCTGCTCATGCCGACCAATCAAGGGAAAGCTCAATACGAGGCCGAAGTGAAAAAGGTCCGGGAGTTTTCCAGTGGGAAAGCAAGCCCCCCGTCAGGAAAGCTTTTTGAGAAGATTCCATCCGAACAAAGCCAGATCGAGTTCATCAACCCAATACTGGAGGACCATCCCCTTCGAAGACTCTACACCGCCGGGTTTTCCAGTGGAGGCATTGCCATTGGAGATATCGACAACAATTCTCTCCCGGACATTCTTCTGACCAATGGCCCCCTGGCCAATAAACTTTATCTCCAAACCAAGCCTCTGCAATTTCAGGAGGCAACCCAGACTGCCAATTTAGCCACAACAGAGAACCCCTGGAGTGCTGGTGCTGTCTTTGCTGACATCGATAATGACCAGGACCTCGATATCCTCATCTGCAATTACCAATCTCCCAACCAATTATACATCAACGACGGCAAAGGGCACTTCACTGAGGAAGCGAAAAAGCGGGGATTGGCTCACATCAGTGCCAGCCTGATGTTTTATCCTGCCGATTACGACCTGGATGGTGACCTCGATATCTATCTCGTTTGCAACCGAACTTACCGAGCGGGGGGACGTCCCCAGAAACCTCCCTTTCAAATGGTAAACGGGAAACCTGAGATCCTACCTGAATTCAAAAAATACTTTGGCTTCCGGCAAATAACGGAAAAGACCCACAAGATTGTCACCATCGGAAGGCCGGATCAACTTTACCGCAATGATGGCAAGGGATACTTTACCAATGTCACCAGTACTGCAGGCATTCGGGATGAACACCGCGGACTCTCCGCAACATGGTACGACTATAACCATGACAACTACCCCGACCTGTTTGTGGCCAATGACATGAATGATGTAGACCAATTCTACCGCAACAATGGCGATGGAACCTTTACCGACGTCACCCTCGACATCGTACCGCACACGACATGGTTCTCCATGGGAGCCGACATTGCTGACATCAACAACGATGGCCGCATCGACTACTTCTGTGTCGATATGGCCGGCTCCACTCACTACCTTGAGAAAACCACCATGGGCGTAATGGGGCAAAGGCAGTGGTTTATCGAACACCACAAGCCCACACAATACATGTGGAACACCCTTTTCCTCAACACGGGTACGAACCGCATGCGGGAAGCCGCATATCTGGCCGGCATTGCCAAGTCTGACTGGTCCTGGGCTCCCAAGCTGGCAGACTTTGACAATGATGGCCATACGGACCTGTTTGTGACCAATGGGATGACCCGAAACTTCACCCATTCCGACCTGCCTCTGGATGAAAAATGGCTGATCGGTCGGGAAGAATTCGATATTTACAAAAAGACTCCTGTCAAAAAGGACACCAACCTGGCCTGGAAGAATCTTGGCGACCTGCAATTTCAACCCAGCCAAGTTGATTGGGGACTCGACCATCATGGGGTCACCTTTTCTGCGGCTACAGCCGACTTCGATCAGGATGGGAACCTCGACCTGCTTACCAGCAATGTCGACGAAAACATCCATCTCTACCGCAACACCCTTGGCGGTTCACAAAACCGCATTACTTTGGCACTGCAAGGCACCTCCTCCAACACCCACGGCATTGGAGCCACCCTGCGTATCCAAACCGCCCACCAGACTCTGACTCGTTACCACAATCCCTACACAGGCTATCTCTCCAGCAACCAATCCATCATCCACGTCGGGCTGGGTCAGGATGCATTGATCAAAACCCTGACCATCGAATGGCCCAATCGTGCCAAGACCAAGCAAACACTGCACAACCTTGAGGCCAACCGCCACTACGTGATTCAGGAACCCAAACCCCAGGCAGGTCCACAACTCCCCTCCCCATATCCCAAAACCAAACCACCTTTTTTCCAACAATTTCCGCTTTCCTCCATCCGCCATAACGAAACTCCCTATGACGATTTCGAACATCAAATCCTGCTGCCAGCCAAGCATTCTCAACTAGGACCTGGAGTTGCCATTGGGGACATTGATAGCAATCAACTGCCCGATATTTTCTTTGGAGGAGCCAAAGATCAGGCCGCCTATCTACTGGTCGGGCAACCCAACGGACAATGGAAAATGCTTCGCCCCCAAGCCTTGGTTGCCGACAAGAAGTACGAAGATATGGGAGCCCTTTTTCTGGATGTCGACGCAGATGGAGACCAGGATCTGTACGTATCCAGTGGAAGTTCGGAAACCGACGAATTGCAAAACCGTCTCTACCTCAACGACGGAAAAGGAAGTTACACAAAGGCACCAAAAACATCCCTGCCTGATGTAGTGCCGCAAAGCTCAAGCACTGTCGCCGCCTGTGATTATGACCGAGATGGAGACCTGGACCTTTTTACTGCCTCCAGAGTGCTCCCCAAACAATACCCCCAATCTCCAAAGAGTTACTTGCTCGATAACCAGAACGGAAATTTCACCCCTTCTCCCAATCTGCCAAAGCAGGAACTTGGCCTGATCGCCAGTGCGATTTGGTCAGACGTCGATAAGGATGGATGGGTGGACCTCCTGCTCACTACAGAATGGGGACCTGTGCAGCTGTTCAAGAACGTGAAAGGCACCATGGTCTCTCAGACAAAAGAGGCTGGCCTGAATCGCTACACAGGTTGGTGGAACGGGATTGCGGCCAAAGATGTCGATAACGATGGAGACATCGACTTCGTTGCGACCAATCTGGGCCTGAACACCAAATATCTAGCTTCAGAAAAACACCCCCTCCAAGCCTACTACGGACAATTTGATGAAACTGGGAAACATTGCATCATCGAAGCCCAATACGAGCACAATGTCCTCTTCCCCCTTCGTGGTAGGTCCTGCTCCTCCACCGCCATGCCCCACCTAAAAAAGAAATTCAAATCCTATGAAGCCTTCGCCAAGGCAACTTTGACTCAGGTGTACTCCTCCTCTCAACTGAAAAAAGCCCAACACTTTACCGCCAACACGTTGGAATCCGGCATCTTCCTAAATGACGGCAAGGCTCGGTTCACCTTCCAGCCCTTGCCTCGCATTGCCCAAATCTCCCCAGCCTTCGGAGTGCAATTTACGGAGATCAATGGAGACTACTCCCCTGACCTGCTTCTGGTACAAAACTTCTTCCCCAATCAACACGAAACCGGAAGGATGGATGGCGGCTTGGGACAATTACTTATGGGAAGCTCCAGCCACTCCTTCCAACCGGTTTGGCCCAAAGAAAGTGGCATTTCCCTCCCCGGAGACCATACCGCTCTCGCCGTTTTTGACGTCAATAACGACAGCCTCCCAGACTTTCTCACCGCTGAAAACAACGGGCAACCCAAGGTTCTCCTCAACCAAGGGACTTCCCAAAGGCCAACCTTTCGCCTTCGTCTGAAAGGAATACCGGGCAACCCGACAGCCATTGGAGCCAGAGTTGAAGTTCAGGCCACTTCAGATTCTCCGCTCCAAGTCGCAGAAGTCTATGCTGGCGGAAGTTATCTTTCCCAATCCACTGCAGACCTTTTCTTTACTGCTGAACGACAGCAGGCCATCCAGGAAATCAAAATCCGCTGGCCCGATGGCTCCAGCGTTACGCATTCCAAAGTACCTTTTCAATCCGTGCTGGAATTCCAGCACGGATCAAAATAGGTCCTATACGCCCTATCGGGCTTATAAAAAGGATTACTCTGAGGTCGTCACGTTCAACCGCATAAACTGATTTCGTGGGGCGTCCGCATCGGTGAAGGCTTTGTCCACTTTGTAGATCACAAACTCCATGCCGCCATCAATGGTCTTGGTGAAGACCTCGGTGACACCGCTGCTGGTCCAGGAAACCATGTCATTACTGGTCTCAACAACATAATTGAGGTTTGGATCCATGGCAGAGGATCTACGCACGAAGGCCATTTGGAAGTTGGCATTGCCAGCACCACGTTTCAAAGGACGCTTTCTGGGCTTGTACTTACGCTCATCATCATCCTGCTGCATGGGGCTTCCACCAAAGGCGTACTCCAGAAGGTTGGGGATGCCGTCTCCATCCGGATCACCCTCACTACCTTCGAAGAGGTTCTGGATTTCCGTAGGAGTGTAGGTAAACCCTGTATCCGGATTGGTCTGACCTGTATATTTGGCACTGAACTTAGCCAAGCGGTCAGAATACTTTGGATGGTTACGCATGGCCAACTTGAAGTTTTCAAAGGTCGGAGCGTTAAGACTGAACTCACGAGTCACTGGAGTCGCAGGGTTGTAATCGGAGGCACCGTTGATACCACCAGCTTGCGTAGCCGTGAGCTGAACCGTTCCAGTCTCAGTCGAGCTTATCGAAAGGAATTTCTTGCCCCGCTTATCAATGACTTTGGTTCGCACTCCAGAAGCGGCCGTACCGCCAGTGACTTCCACTACGACAGGATTTCCAGAATCCCCTCCGGTGATCGGATCCAGAGGCAATAGGAAAGGCCGTGGTCCAAGAACGACATCACGCAGACCTGACCCCGCGTCTCCTTTCGCCTTGAAAGTAATGGCTTGGGGTTCCTTGTTATTGATTTCGAAGGTGTGGGTCACTGGAGTCGCCGCATTGTAGGCCACATCTCCCGCTTGGGTGGCGGTAATGGAGACATTGCCAGCAGTATCATTGATGATATGCAGGATATCGGTTGTTCCATTCACAATTTCCACTGGGCCGGAATTGATCGTAAAGGTAATCGGCAAACCAGCAGAGGAAGAGGCGATCAACTGAATATCCTCATCATACTTGTTCATGTCCGGCGGACGGGTGAACGTGATGGTCTGATCTTCCTTGCTGATGGTGAAGGAAGAGGTCTTATTGGCCGCAGCGGTGTAATGGTTGTCACCAGCTTGCGAAGCGGTGATGGTCACACTTCCATCCTTGTGAATGGTAGCGATTCGACCGCTGATCGACATAACTGTGTCATCTGAACTGGCATAGGTGATGGGCAGGCCAGAGTTGGCAAATGCCTGGAGTTCTACAGTTCCAGTGCTGACCACCTGATCCCCGACATCCGGGAAGTTGATGGTTTGCGAACCGCCAAAGGTGGCGTTTGTACTCTTGAACGGATGGTTGGCTGGCAAGCTGTCCCGCAGTCCCCATTTCAGAGCGAGGTAGCCTTCAATCTTTTTGGACATCCGTTTGGTCAAGGCAGAATCAAAGACGAGCAACTCGGCAATTTGCCCTTGGAGGCCGCCTTGTCCGTCAAGCGTACCCCCGACTTTGTTGAGGTTGATTTCACGGGTATCGACCACAAACTGTCCGAAGCTGTCATACCTGGTGCCGTTTACCCCAAATACGAAGTCTCCGATCTGATTTCCTTCAAGCATGCCTCGGGAGATCGACATGGCATCAATCGCCCCTGCGGAGACAAAGGTACCACCAGCTCCCATGAGGTTGACAGAGAGTTTGTTACTGGCGATATCGCGTCCGAAGATCATTCGCTGACCATCCTGATCTTTACCGATGGCAAGGAAGGGACCTTGTGCAGATTTACCGACCACAAAGATGGTGCGGTCCTTGTCCCCCTCGATGGCAAGATTTGGAATATCGAGGAAACCTCCGCTGAATTGAACAACCGGGCGGCTATTCTGGGCATTCTCAGTGAAGACTGGCATTTTATTGATGTCCGATTGGGTCGCATCAAATCCATTGCCAGAACGATCTTTCCAAGTGTTGATTTTACCACCACCAAGGAAGTCTGCGATGGCATCCGGGTCATTATCAGCATTAATGTCGTTAGCATCCAACCAGAGACGAAGTCCCGGATAGGAATCCGCAAAGAAGTTGGCCAGAGTAACATTGAAAGTGCGGGTAACATCCGCTGCTGCATTATAATTGGCATTGCCATCCTGTCTGGCAGTGATGGTCACAGAGCCTTGACCCGTCAGGCTGATTTTGCTGCCGGAAACCACGGCGACACTAGTGTCTGAGCTGACGTAAGTGACGTCGAGTCCAGAGGAAGCGGAACCACCAGCCTGGAAGTCCAGATCACCGACAGCCTTGTCGACAATGGCTGGGAAGGTAATAGTCTGATCGGCCTTGGAAATGACCAACTGTTTGTTGGCGATGGCCGCCTGCCAGTCATCATTACCCGCTTGCTCCACGGTGATGGTAACAGTACCCGCACCATTGATCGTGACAGTGTTTCCACTGATCGAGGCAATGGCCGCATTGGAACTGCTGTAACTTAGGGTTAAGCCGGAGTCGACCGTTGCAGTCAGATCAAAGTCGGCATCTCCAAAGGTTTTACCAGTAAGGTCCTGATCAAACGTGATGGTCTGCGGTTGCAGGGTGTCATCAATCACTGTCAGCGTCTGCTGTACTGAGTCGGCTGGGTTGTAAGTGGTGTTACCACCCTGGCTGGCCGTAATTTTCGCAGTACCGCCTTCCTTGAGGGTCAGCGTATTACCCTGAACCGTAGCGATGGAAGTATCATCAATGGCAAACGCCGTTGCCAGATTTGAGTCCGTTGTCGCGGAGAGGATGTAGACTCCAGAACTCAAGTTCAGAGCAGGCAGCGGATTGAAGGTGATGGTTTGGTCACGTTTGGTGACTGTCAGATCCTGTTCCACAATTTGTGCAGGGTTCCATTGCGGATTACCGGCCTGGCTGGCTCGGATAGTGGTAACACCTTGACCAACAATGGTAACGGTATTGCCATCCACAGTCGCAACGGCGGTATTAGAACTCACATAGGAGATGGTCAAACCAGAGTTGGTGCTGGCAGTAAGATCGAAGTCCGGATCGCCAATCTGTTTATTGGCAAGGGGATCAAATGTGATGACCTGATCATCCCGCGGTACAGCAGTGACCTTCAATTGCTGGGTCGCATCTGGAGCCTGGAACCAGTTCCCGTCACCACCTTGAGTGGCGGTAATGGTAACCGTACCTTCCGCATGAACCGTAACAATGTTGCCAGAGACGGAAGCAACCGAACTGTTACTGCTGGAGAAGGACACCGGCAATCCAGAGCTGGCTTCCGCCGACAAGGCAAAAGGTGCACTTTCCGGAGTCTTATCCGGCAGAGGCTGGAACACAATATCCTGAGCACCACCGAAGGTTGGGCGGGAGACCTTGTGAGGATGGTCTCCTGGAAGCAGGCTGAGCAAGCCCCACTTACTGGCCAGATAACCTTCGATCTTCATCCGGGTAAGGTTTGGTAGTGCCAGATCGTAGCCGACAACTTCAGCGACTTCCCCGATGAAGCCATTACCCAGGAAGTCCAATGTTCCAGGACCGGTCGCATTCACATCACCTCCGACGAAGGTACCATTGACCCAGAAGCCCTGGTTGCCAGGAGCCAGACGAAGCGTGATGATGTTGAATTGCTGACTGGTAACGTCGGATGCGATTTCATACTGACCATCAATCTTTTGGACGACTTTGGCCGTATCGCTGGTAATTTCCACATCTCCGCCCAGAGGCTTGGTTGCGGCGGACTGGCCCGCATCCTGTTTGATCACCAGGAAGACCATCTTCGTGCCAGTGATGTCAGGCAGTGTGAGAGTCTTACCGGAAGCAATATCAATGGTGGCCAAGCTATTCAGTCCATTTTGTTTGTATGTGACCAATTTGTTGACGTCTCCCTGGATGGCATTGCGGAAGTTTCCGGAACGATCCGCCCAGGTGGAGATGACTGCACCATCAGCATTGGTATCGGTATTGCGGTCTGAATTGACGTCGTTAGCATCGTACCAGAACTGCATACCGGCAATGGAATCGGCAAAGAGGTTGAAGAAGTTGACCGTCAATGTCTGTGAGACTTCCGGAGCCGCATTGTACGTCTCATCGCCTTCCTGCTGGGCCGTAATGGTCACGGTACCTGCACCTCGGATGCGAATCTTCTCTGAGCCAGGATCTCCGACGACAGAAGCAATCAGCGGATTGGAACTGACGTAGTGTACGGGCAAGCCGGAACCTGCCGTGGCTCCCGGATCGAAATCGAAGTCCCCAACAGATTTCTCAGGAAGCACTCCATAAGCGATGGTTTGGTCCAGTTTTCCAATGTCAAAGGTCTGGCTGACATCCACGGCGGGAGCGTAAGACACATCCCCTGCCTGGCTCGCCGTAATCGTGACAGTACCGGTTCCCACAATCCGTACCTTATTGAAGTCACCGAATCCATTGTTGTAGATCGCAGCAATCTCATTGGTTGGATCCGTCAGAGCATCCGTTTTCAGTTCACCCTGATAGACACGAACATCATCCAACAGGCCACCGAAGTAGGTGGTTGTCTTGATTTGGCGACCAATGGTCAGGTTTGTGCCCGCTGTGGTGTTGACTGTGCCACTTCCTGCGACACTGCCGCCGTCATCGGCTCCATCTACATAAATCTTGGTGTCGGAAACCGCACCTTCCTTTGGATAGACCACAATGACGTTGTGCCAGGCATCATCGAGAACATCGGTTGTACCCGTCTTGGATACACCATTGAAGTCCACTTTGATTTTGCCGGAGGAAAGCTCCACACTGAAGTGTTCTCCAGCGGCATCATTACCCCAGCCGACGATTCCTGCACCGTCATTGCCAGCTGCACTGGCTTTGATCCAGAAAGACACAGAACGCTTCTCCTGGCCCAGGATGCCCTGATTACCAAAATTGACCATGTAGTCATTGGTTCCATCAAACTCGAAACCATTGAGGAACTTACCGGTTTTCCAGTTGGTGGAACCGTCGGTTCCGGCGACCACCAGCGAACGATCATTTCCACTGGAGTCCGCCACAGTGGTACCAGAGACTTCATCCAGCTTCCACCAGCCTTCCATGTGGAACTGTCGAGTTGCCACTGGTGCTGCCACTGTCACGTCACTAATCGAGTAACTCACAGGAAGTCCAGAAGCCGCGGTAGCTGTCAGGGCTACCGTATCACCAAACTTCACACCGGAGAAGTCCTGGGTAAAGGTGATGGTCTGTTCGGTACGCTGGTCAACGGTCAAGGTACCATTCACGTAATTGAATGAGTAATTATCTGCACCAGCTCCAGCAGGAGTAATTGGATAATTGCCTGCAGGACTGTTGATGTCAGCTGTCGTGGAGGCAGTTGCATTAGCGGTCAAGACTGAGGAATCCTCACTATTGACAAATCCAGAGTACTGAACGGTGAGAGTTGGATTCGCGACATTTACCTTTCGGGTGAAGCTATCGGCAGTCACAGTCAAGGTGGCCTTACCAATGTTGATATTTCGCTCCACTGGAGCAGAAGCCAGCAAGTTTACAGTTGGCTTGGCAAATGCAACAATGGTCGCAGTTCCAGCTCCCATGATCTTGGCTTTACCGCCATCATAGGTCGTAAGGTAGTCAGATTTGGTGGTTTCAGCCAGCTTCTCGATGTCTGGCGTGGAGAGAGCCAAATCGTAGTAACGGAAGTCATCAATCAGACCCGTGTACTTGGACCCGGTATCAAAGAACTCAGATTGACCTAACCACAATTCTGCGGAGGTCTCCTTCACCGTCTTACCACCACCAGTCGTTCTGGATTTCACAGGTACACCATTGATGTAAATCTTGGCATTTCGAGATTTCCAGGTTGCGGCAATGTGAGTCCACTCACCAGCATTGATGGAGCCAGCTCCTGCTCGGGTACCTTCATCCTTGTTATCTTTACTACCGATAGTGAACCAGATATCTCCATCTGTCCTGGTACGTAGTGACCAACCTTGTCCACTGTTGCCATTTTCCATTTTGGCAGCAAGAGTATCATTGGCAAGTGCCGTAGGCTTGATCCACATGGCAACCGTCATTTCCTTGGCTCCACCTTGTTCCTTGGCTATCTTTACATAGTCACTCGCACCATCAAAGTTCAGACCAGTACCAAACTTACCAGCAACCCATTTCGCATTCACATCCACAGCCTCATTAACCCTCAATTCAATCTCCGCGATTCCCAAGTAGGTATCGGCACCGGTGGCCGCACTAATCAACAGCTTATAATAGCGGTAAAGCCCGGGGGTATCCACAGTGAAATACCGTTTCTCCCACTCGGACCAACCCACTTCCCCACTAACCGTGTCCACATCCGTCCAAGCCGACCCGTCATTTGAGCCCTGTAGCTTCCAGTCCTTCGGGCCACGCTTGTCAAAAGTAAAATGCTGACCCTGAACCATGTAAGTAGACACCTGGGTCGGGCTGCCAAAATCGTATTGAATGAAGACATTTGGCAAGCTCGACTGAAGAGGGAGCCAACGGGAGTCTGCAACATCCCCACCATCATCGAAGGCCTTGGCCAGGGGATACGAGGCATGGGATGCCGAACCCGTCACCGAACCTCCACCTGGGACAGTGGCATCCCCTGCATACACATCGTTCAGAGTTCCGTTGTTACCTGTAAGGGAATCAGTTGCTGTAGATCCAGTGCCATCTTCGAAATCCCAGTGAATCTTCATACCACCGGTAATGGTGGGGGTCACAGAAGGATTACCTGTAACTTTGACGATATTTTCATTCTTTGAATAGAACTCGATATCAGACCCAACTGCGTCAGAAGTAGCGGTTAGGTCGAAGTCTGCACCACCATAAGTGCGGGTACCAAAGTCCTGATCAAAGGTAAGCGTCTGTACACCTTCACGAATCAGGAAGAAGAATTGCTTGCTATCATCTCCAGCGGAATTGGAGACCTTAATCGTAGCGGCAAATTCACCGGTCTGGGTAGGTGTTCCAGAGATTTCACCAGTTGTACCATTGATGGTCAGACCTGGAGGCAATGCACCTGCGGTAACACTATAGCTTTCAGGACCTTTGGTCGCCTGAACCTGATAGCTGAAGACGTTCCCGTAATTACCTTCAATCTTGTTTACAAAGGCCCCAGAGTAAACAGAGACTTCATCATCTGAAAGAGGACGGCTGAAGATGCGGATGTCATCCATCTTCACACGAGCATAGCGTTGCATTGACAATCCATTGCCCGCATTCTGGGAACCATCACGGGCACCAAAGGTAAGTTGAGAACCAGTAGTCCGGATACTTCCTCCGCGACCGACATCGTACAATTTGATGCCATCAACGAAGATCTTGGAGCGACCTCCGCCAAAGACTGTCGCAACGTGGTGCCAATCTCCGTCATCCAGCGGGGTGGCCACGCGATTGTTGTCATCACCAGCACCGCGGAGTGTATTGGATAGGACTTTTACATCTCCACCATAACGACGGACTTGCCAACCTTGGCCAGATTCACCACCTTTACAAACATAGGGCTCCCAGCCTCCGTCCGGCCATTCTTTCGCCCAGAAAGATACGGTCAGAGCACCTCCGGTATCAAAAACAGTCTGCCCCTGTCCATCATCCACATGGACGTATTTATCGCCGCCATTGAAGTCGATGGCCTTTCCTGTACCAGTGGGGGTATCGGTGATATAGGCACCACCCACATTGGTTCCATTGAACCCATTGCCAGAAGTATCGTTGGCGGTATCATCATCAAACAACCACTCACCCAGCAGACCGTCACGGGTAGGTGTATCAAAACCTTCCACACCTTTGACCATGACAATCTTGGGACTGTTATCAAAGGCAGGTGCCTGTTCCTTGTAGGGGTGAATATTGTTCAGAGAATCAGTTGCCCCCCATTTGTGTGCCAGATAACCTTCCACCTGCTTGTGTTCCTGGAAGGACAAGAGACGATTGAAGATCAGAATCTCAAAGATATCTCCTCCGAAGTTTTTATCACTAAGAGTCGCATCTTTACCGATTTTGATGTTCTTCAAGGTGGCTCCAGATTGCTTAAGGCTCGATACTCTTGGTGCATAAGGCTCATTACCTGGTGAGGCAATCTCTCCTGAGAATTCATCAATGATCAGACCGCCAGCATTACCGGCTTGTTCCTTCCGCTGGTGAGCCACAAAGATAGTAGAATCTCCACCATCTTCATCCAGGGCACCGACGACATAGAGGAAGTCTCCTGCACCATCAAAGCGGATGACTGGTTTCGTGCCGGCTTGCTCTGACCAGTAGGTGGGCTTCGCCGAGGTACTGGATTGCTCCACCTGTACATTATTGCCAGACAAGTCCGCCCATGCAGAGAGCGGATCACTGTCTTCCAGGTCATCCGGAAGCCCGTCATTGTTCACTTCGGTCGCATCCAACCAGAGAGCCAAGCCTTCGATGGTTTCTTTATTCAGCAAAGTATTGGTGGCAGTGAAGCTTTTGGCGGTTCCTGCCCAGGCAGAACCGGAAGAGTTGGTCACTTCTGCACGATAGTAATAAGTCGTGCCCTTGGTCAGACCTGAAATCGGTGCACTGGCAAATGTGTTCAAACTGTGGGTACCATCAACAGTGACGACTGCATCCCACTTATTATCATCCGCGGCGTCGACATCCGTAGAGTCTCCTCCGTCGTTATCTCCCCAGT
Source organism: uncultured Opitutales bacterium (assembly GCA_964432425.1). Classification (GTDB taxonomy): domain Bacteria; phylum Verrucomicrobiota; class Verrucomicrobiia; order Opitutales; family JABJCN01; genus JAYPDO01. Next base: position 23,526 of record CAYSOI010000001.1, read on the forward strand.
AGAACTTCACACTGGGATCTTCACCACCAGTTTCTACAACAATGATACCTCCGGAGAGATCTCCATTACCGCTATTGTACATGGTGCTCACATCAGAAGCAGAAAGAGCCTTCAAGTATACCCTAAAGTCGTCGATAATGCCTCGCATGTCTGAACCGCCACCAGTATCTGTACCCAGACGGAAAGAAGTAGGATCACCCCATGCCATCGTCTTACCTGTACCAGAAAGAATCGATGTTCCATTTTGGAAAATTTCCATAGTGCCAGCAGTTCTATCCTTGGTGAAGACCAAGTGTTGCCACCCACTGATACTACCTGTAAGAGAGTTACGAATATCACCGGTTTGAATGCGGTCATGGGAACCATTACCATTATCCCAGTAAACGGCACCATTACCCCATGGCAGATGAATATTAGTTACCCGTCCGGCAGCACCATTTGCATTGAGACCAGAGGTATTGCCAACAACATTATCGGCACCATACATCCAGAAAGAGAAAGAAAGTGCAGTCTCACTAGAAGCTGGGTGAACCGCCGTATCAAGGATCACAGAGTTGTCTCCGGTAGTGAACTCAAGGGCAGAGCCAAATTTACCCGCTACCCAGGCAGCCTTTTGTGACCCTACGGAAGTTCCGATATAACCATTAATTTCATCATTGATGGTGGTACCCGTACCTTCATCAATGCGGAAGTGTGCATGCAGCCCGTCAATCACCAATGGATCATTACCCGGCAATTCCTGACGGAAACCACCTGTCCCGGTGATTTTCACTTTGAGTACTGCTGAGGTTGGAGCCACATCTGCAGGTGGTTTGGTTTCCCCGAGAGGAGCACCAAATGTAGCGAAGGATTTGACTCCGGAAATGTGATCGCCACCAGGATTGCTGGCTTTAATACGATAGTAATAAAGAGCGGAGGCATTGAGCCCGGTCAGGTTACCAGAGAAGACGCCTGTGCCTTTTTGCCCCAAATCCGCAGTGGCATCCCATCCAGTATCCACAGCACCTTGGTCTGTCGTACCATAAAGCACTGTAATGGTGGGTTGGGTAGCACCATCATAGGAAAGAAGCTGTCCATTGACTGTGGCGGTTTCTCCAGCTACGTCGGACGGATCCTTCGCGGCCACCAATGGAGGACCATCCGTGGCACTGGTGGTAAAGTTGATGGAGGAAGCGGCCCAGGCACCATTTACTCCGGCGACGCCATGGGTCGCAAAGGCTCGGTAGTAATAAGAAGTGCCATTACTTAATCCGGAAATACCAATCTGGTGTTCACCTTGAGGTTGGGCACCAAAATCGACAGTACTATCCCAACTGTTCGGATCCGTACCGCCATCGGTGGCCCCATAGTAAAGGGTAATCACAGGATTGGCACCACCATACTTTTCCAGGTTCACATTGGCTACTGTGGAAGTAGAACCGATGCTGGCCGGAGCTGTGTTGGAAATGGTCGGTGTAATGGGATCAATCGTCAACTTGAAGATTTGCCCCTCACTGGTACCAGCCAGGTTGCTAGCCTTCAGAGTCACATCGAAGGTACCGACTGTACCAGGAGTACCTTGAATCAAACCGGAATCCGGATCCACAATGATACCAGCAGGTAGACCTGTTGCAGTAAAGGAAGTGGGATCTTCGGTACCGGCAATGGTATAAATCTCCACACTGGTACCTTGGGGCTCATCACCATTACCATTTCCATAAACCTCAGCAATCTGGGCCTCAGTCAAAGCCCTCTTGTAAAGCCGGGCGTCTTCAATCCACCCTTTCATTTGGTTATTTCCGTTATCAGGATTGGCACCAAGCCAGAGGGTAGACGAACGGTTTTGAAGACCGCCAATGACTGTACCGATTCCCATCTTTTCCCCATTGACCCAGGTGGCCGAGGTATTGCCATCATTCCAGGCCACAATATGCCACCATTGATTATGGAGAAGTTTGCCTCCTCCGGGAGCCTTCGCATCCTGAGCTCCATTGTTGGTACTGGAGCCATCCCAATAACGGTGATGGAGGTAATTGATTCCGTCCCCTGCATTGGCTCCGTTCAACCAGATGTTATAAATTCTGCCAGCACGTCCAAACAATCCTGCCCAGCCATCGTTATCCTGTACAGGTTTCATCCAGATCGATACCGTGTACTGGGTGACGGCGATTTTCGGATCATAATTCAGACGGACCCGGTCTCCATTCCCATCGAGGTAAATGGCCTGGCCAAACTTACCAGGCTGGTGAGTGGTATTGAATTCCAGTTTGCCGTGGAGGTTATTTCCAGAGTAGTCGATAGCAGTAGTACCCTGCCCCTCTTCAAAGCTCCACCAGAATACTAGATCATCAAAGGCGGTGGGAGGAATAAACTCCTGCCAACTGGCGGTCGCCTCCAGATTACCCTCCGCATTGAAATCACCGGTCACGGTGGGTGAGGTCGAGAGAGCAATCGTACCTGTGCCCACATTTACGGTCCCCTGAGTGAGATTCTTGGAGTAGTTGAAGGCCACACGACCATCACTACCACTGCCGCCACGGCCTCCGGCCCCGCGTACACCACCAATCGCAGAGAGTGTGCCATTGTTAGTGATATTGTATCCGGTCAACCGAAGACTTCCTGCGGAACCTGCTCCTGCGGAAGAATAGGAAGACGTGTTATTGATGCCTCCTCCATCGACAGAGACGGTGACTCCAGATTCGATAATCAAATCCCGTTGAGCCTCCAGGGAGATGGCACCACCGCCAGCTCCACCAGTACTGTGGTAAGCTCCACCACCTCCAGAACCGGAGTACAGATAGGCAATACCTGGAGTACCATAAGCAGCACCACCAGCAGTGGCTTCTACACCCTTCTGTCCGACATTGGCGTGTCCAGCACCACTGGCACCATTGTTACGTTCCATACCTCCACCAAGGCCAGTACCCGAGGTACGGTGTGGGTTGCTATTACCAGCGTACCCACCACCAAGAGGACCGCGAGGACCTACTGTACCAGCATTATCAGCCCTGACATACTCTGAAGCACTGGCATTTAAATCCGCACCAATGGTGATGGTACCCGCATCGGACTCGACAATGAAGGTATCTCCCACAACAGCACCATGATTGCTATCGAGAGTAATCTCCGTATTTCCACCTTCAAACTTGATCGCGGAAATTGTAAACAAATTCCCCCGCAGTTTGATCTGATCTCCCACCGCAATGAAAGAAGTGTAGTCCCCTGCCATTTTGAAATCAGTACCCAGAGCATCGGCACCAATCGTAAAGACCATTCCAGCTGAACCGGTCGAGTCAATCGCACGAATTCGCAAACCATGAACACCATCAAAATTCACCGTGGTTCCAGACTTCAGATTGACCGAACGGAAGGTATGTTCGGCCAGTACCAACGCACCATTGGGTGTGTCATAGGAAACCAATTCTCCGACCCCATGGCTACCATCCGTATGATACCAGCCGGCGTTATCCGTGGTGAAGGTCAGTGTGCCTCCCTCGTAGACCAAATCGTGTTCGCTGCCACTGGTCGTATCTCCATAGATAGCATAAGTTCCCATGCGATAACCTGAGACATCGTAGCTGTAGGTATTACTTGTGACAAAGGTACCGCTGGTGTGGATGGCAATACGGCCACCGCCGCCCATACCACGTTTCTGGTGCCATTCACTGTTACGATGTCCACCACGGGCGGAAAGCTCTCCATGGATCTCTACACTTCCTGCTTCAATACGGATGGCACCACCGGAACCACCACCTCCGGTACCTCCATCCGTAGAACCTCCATTGACGGACAGAACAGTATTTTCCGTTAAGGTAAATGTACCTGAATTGTGTGCAATGAACTCGACTGCACCACCTCCGGCACCACCGGTCCCTGCATCATAGATAGTGCTGTTGCCATAGCGATAAGCACTCCCCCCGCCCGATCCGGGAAGCAGGTTCGCCAAGGCGGTATCGCCATAGGGATCACTCATGTAGTTTCCATTTTGACTACCCTGGCCCTGACCGGCGTAAGAACCACCAGCACCCCAATGGTTCTCACTGCGTCCACCGCCAATGCCACCTCCTGAAGGACGTGACCCATTGGATGCAGCACCATAACCACCTCCAAGCACACCCTTGCCAATCGGACCGGTCTGGAGTTCACCGGAACCATTGCCCCCATCGGCAATAAAATTGGTATCGATGGTGATATTTCCGTTGTTCCGTGTTCGCAGAGATAAGGGAAGGTCTCCCTTTAATACAACGATGGCTGAACCAGATAGGTCAATCTCGTCAAAACTGAAAACCGTAACCGAGTAAGGGATATCCGTTCCATTATGAGTGTAGATACGGTCTTCAATTTGACCAAAGGCCAGACCTCCGCCACCAGAGTGCGTCACTACAGCATTCGAAGTATCGATAGTGACAATTCCATTGTTGAAAACAAGAGAGTCCATGCCCCCAGTTGTGGCTTCGAGGTGAAGAGTTCCCTCTCCGCCTTTTTTGGAAGTACCGGCACCATTCATACCACCGGACACATCTGTGGTTCCGGGAATGAGAGCCTCACGGGCAATCAGGGCAATTCGGCCACCGCCGCCGGCGCCGGATCGGTTCACTTCACCCTCATTACCTCCACGGGCTGACAAGATACCAAGATTGGTGATATTTCGTGCTTCCACACGAATGGCACCACCTGAACCAGCAGCACCCGTTTCACCTGGATAGGAGCTGCCTCCGTTGGCTGCAATCTGAGCTCCAGCAAAGAAGGTAATGTCTCCGTTGCCATCGGCTAAAAATTCAATGGCACCACCGCCTGCACCTCCGGAACCTTGGGTGTGGTGGTGAGCACCACTACCTCCGGATCCGCCTAGAAGTGCGGTGATTTTGCGGTCACCATAAACCGGTCCTGGATGTACCTCCCGGCCTCCATAGATACGACCCGTACCTTGGCCTCCGTAAGAACCTCCCGCAGCAATCCATTGGCGGAAGTGTGTATCATGTCCAGCACCCGTCTGGCCACCGCC
>CAYSOI010000001.1:28609-32690 GCA_964432425.1 uncultured Opitutales bacterium
TTCTCTGCTAAGAATCTATAATAGTAAGTGGAGCCTTTCACGAGGCCTTCCAACTGCACCTGCATACTCAACTGCTCTTCCAGTTCCTTACCGTTGACCAGTTGTTTCCAGTTAAAGAGACCGGCCTGAGCTCCATCCGTAGGTTTTGCTACCACCAATGCAATGCTTGGTGTAGCGATCCTCAAACGGATATTAGACCCGCCCCCTCCTTCTCCATGGAGCATGGCCATCTTGTATTCAACACCTTGCGTCAAAGCTACGGTCTTATTGACCTGACCTCCTCCGCCACCACCAAAGTATTCTCCATCCGCTTTGACGTACTGACCATCATGGTTGAGATCCATCCAAAGAGCCTGCCGGTCATCACGATAATCTGTTACGAATTGATGGTTTCCTGTTTCCTGTGGAATAAAGTAGGTCTGGAAAAGAGCCATGTAGTTATCATTCCGGTTAATACCAATTCCTACACCACGGAAATCCGCATCACCTTGGAAAAACATTCCCAATCCACCAGGCTCACTCGTCACAATGCCTTTACCATTTTGGGCTAGAGGAAAGACATCCTCAATATTTACATTGAAAAAGTGATCCTGAGTAGGATGTCCATGACTCTGAGCATTCCAGACCTGGTGATAACCAATTCCCTGGAATCCGGTAACCTTGGTCTCTGCAAAGTAATTGCCCAGATCAATCCGATTATCCCAGGCATTGGTATCTGTACCCCCATCAGTAATTCCGTAGAAGAGACTGACATTGGTACCATTAAACTTCTCTGAAAAATCCGGGAGGGAATTGTCCTGATGAGGATGTGTCGCTTCCACAATCCTATCATCGGGTGCCCACTTGTCATTCAGATAGCCTTCCACCATGGCAACCTGGGTTGGTGACAGTCCTTTATTGTACAGAAGGATTTCCCCGATGGTCATATTTCCTGAGAAATTAATACTGTTGCCGCCATCATTGTTTCGGGCACCAATGGCAACATAAGCTGGAGAAGCTCCAATTGGTCCTGTATCTCCAAAGGAGTATTCACGACGACCATTTCCCCACTGTGTACGGGAAACACCATCATAAGTGACAGCATACATTCTCCATTTTCCATTGGTGGTCACATAAGGACTGGGCACAGGGTCATCGCCTCCGCTGGTACCACGAACTGTCAACATTAGCCGATCATCTCCTGAACGCTTCCGGAAAGACCAACCTTGACCGTTTTCACCACGTTTGCTGATGACAGGCAACCAATTGCTGACGTTGTGACCTTTTACGACAACAAAGAGGCTCATTTCATCCAACTCGTCAAAGCGGGCACTGTTGTCCACAATAAGGATATCACTGGTGAATTCGAGAGCAGATTTACTATTCCATGCGGCACTTTTGTGTAAGGGGATGTTGCCTGCACGATTTGGATGCATGCGGGCATGGTTATCTCGACCACTTTTGTCTCCCCAGTATTTGACTGCACCATCGGCGGCTGGAGAACCTCCTGTACCATCCACATTGACAGCTAATGTGGCAGTATCATTGGCATCCAGCCAAAGTTCCAATCCGTCAAAGCTGGTTGCGGAGAATGTTGGGGGGTTACCATTATCCACACTACCAGTACCTACGGCAATGACATTAGCACTGACCGTTGCACTGGAGCCGGAAACGTCCTGAGGTGCCAAATTACCAACAACAGGTATCGTGGTGGCTTGTGTAGTAAAGGTTTGCGCCGTATTTTTGAGTACGGAGATGGAAACCGCATCCACCTTTTGAGTCGCATTCTGAAGAGATGCGGTGGAGCCTCCAAAGGCAAACTGCCATCCTGCAGCAGGACTCCAGCCAGGGATGGTGGCTTCAATGATGTCTGTACCATGCTTTACCTTGATGGTTCCACCCTGGGAGACGGTGATGGAGACCGGGGAATAGGAATCCGTCAGCAACTGCTTGATTTTGGTTTTTACATCGGCTTGGTTGTAAGTGATGTAAACCGTGTCCGTGCCACCAATTTGGAAACGGACTTTCAAGCCATTGACTGCCGCATTGTGACCAACATTGGCTGTATCATCCAGGGGGCCATAGTAGAAGGTGACTCCGTCCGCAGGATTATCCGAACCTGGGCCCTGGAAAAGATTAAAGCTGGCATTGAAATTAGCTGTGGGATTACCGGGGTTCAAGTCCGGCAGATAGACTGTGCCGAGTTGATTATTCTCGGATGAAGTCAGAACCAACTCATCTTTTTTGGCATCAATACTAGCACTGCCATGAGAAGACGCAAAGCTATCATCATTGAGACCGTCAAATGTGGAGAACCAGGATGCAGAGCCATCCCAAACTGTCGCGGCCGAGTTACTGGCCTGGAGACGATAGTAGTAGGTGGTCTCTGGAATCAAGTCCCCGAGGAATTCTGCGATGCCTCCATTCTTCCGCCCCAGGTTGATGGCACTTTGCCAACTGGTAGGATCATTGGCACCGTCACTAGTTCCATAGTAGACATAAACATTCGGTGCATCCCCTCCGGTATTATCGACACTACCGTTCACGGTTACCGAAGTGCTCAACACGTCAGTGGGAGCATTGGAAGATATCTCTGGAGCTGACGCATTAATCGTCATCGTCAGGGTCTCGGTCATGATCGTACCGTCATTGTACATCACTTGAAGAGTCACATTAAATTCACCAGCCACTGTTGGAGTACCTGAGATGAGACCCGTATCGAGATCAATGGACATGCCACCTGGTAAGTTGAGGGCCGCATATCCAGCAGGACTACCTGTTGCAATGATCTGATAACTGGAGCTTACTCCAGCACTGAAATTGGTGGTAAGCTTACTGACCAGCCTGGGTGGACCAGTCACGGCCGCATAGCCAATGAGGGTCTGGCTGGCTTTCTGGTTATCATATTCAGCCTTCACCCAATCCGCACTCCGATCATCCACGGCAAAACGAACTTCGTCCAATTCGTAATTGGCCTGGGAGATATCACCCAAGACAAAAGGATTGCCAGTGAGATCCGCACCAATGCCTGTACTGAAAAGTTCCACAGAGCTGGCATCTTCCGTACCATCCAGATAGACTTTGATCGTGCCGGAACTTCTGTCCACTGTCATAAAGACATGATGCCACTGGTCCTTGGTAACTTCCGTCGCACCGTCCACTGTGGAAACACCATAGGTCGTATCTTTGACTCGGACTTTGTTGCCAAAAGAAAAGTAAACACCAACTCCAGTCGCTGGATGGGAGACAACCGGTGCACCTGGATTTGGAGCCAGGAACATTCCGGCAGTTTGTGCAGGGTTGATCCAGGACATCTGGTTGTAATCGGTAGTCGCTCCAGCCTTGTAGCGAATACCGATGTACTCACCTCCGCCACCTTCATACCAACCTGCAGCCCATTTGTACTCACCAGCTGCCAGGTTTACCGTACCACCGCGGTTTTGCGCACCATGACCACCTTTGTTGTTTACCACCATTTCACCGGCACCAAAACTGCCATCCTGATTCACATCGACCCAGACTATGGAACCGTCATCCGAACGAGTACTAAAGGAAACATCGCCAGCAGGAATCGGTGAATCTCCACCAATCACCAAGATTGCGTCCCAGGAAGCTCCCAAGGAATCTGTGCCAGTTTGGTTCCCGGAACGTGCATTCATGGCCGCACCAGAGAAATCAAGATTCTGGTCTGCTGTCCAGGTATGGGTAAAGACGGGAAACTTCGTGCCGGACAAGTAACCAGCACCACTGTCAATTGGGTCCAATTGTGTGTCGCCAAAATTACCATCAAAGATTTGCTCATTGAGACCATTGGCTTTTTCATCCACATCCCCTTTGAGTTTTGCCCAGAGGGAGATGGAGTAATCTTTTTCACTCAAAGTGGACAAGGACCCTACGTGATCGATAGAGATAGTACTGTTCTGGAAATCTTCGGCAGAAGAAATGTAGCTCTGGCCTGTACCGGGCATCGAGTTGTTGTCACCGTGGGCAAAATTCTGACCCGCATCCACATACTTATCCAGGAAATTGGCAGGGGCCAAGTGATAAACACCCGCAAAGTCTCCACTCCAGGTGTTACCGGTAAATCGGTAGGATGGGATGT
>CAYSOI010000001.1:32790-38372 GCA_964432425.1 uncultured Opitutales bacterium
AGGTCAGTCACTCTCACGGTAACATTGGCTGAAGCCGTGGCACCTCGACCCGTTGCCGAAAGGGTAATCGGTGTGGTACCACCACTAAGCGGAGTCCCCGAAACGACTCCCAGGTTATTAATGCTCAAACCAGCAGGTAGACCTGTGGCAGAGAAGGTATCGGGAATTCCTTTTACAGGAATTGTGTAGCTGACAGCTTCACTGACCAGAGTGTTGCCCACCTTATGAATCAAACCGGTGATTTGAATGTCGCCGATGAATTCCGGAGGTCCGTTGAAATTGGATGTGGAGAGGAAATCCGAACCTTGCTTCTCCGCCTCAATGGAAGCCTTGAACCAACCTTGGGTACGGGCTTCGGAGTGCACCTCAAACTGGTCGATGTCTCCTCGGAACTCTTTGCTGTTTCGGCCCTCATGTGTCCCCAGGTGAGACCATTGATTCAGAGCAATTCCAGCAGGAGTTGGGATGTCGGAGGTATAAACGATTTCACCGTTTTTATAGAAGACAAATTGTTGGTTATTGGAATCGTAAGAAGTTGCCAGGTGCGTCCATTTATCCAAGTCATTATCAGTAATCACCTCGACTCCAGTGGGCGAATATTGATCCGTTGGGCTTCCTGTATGGACTTCATAACGGAAACGACCATCGGCATAGAATCGAGCCCGTGTGGAACCTGCCGTCCATCCACGAGTGTAGAAGAAAGCTCTTTCCGCATCTGGTTTGGCGGTAAAGTAGAACCACCCGGAAAGGGAGTTATTTTTAGGATTAGGACGAGGACGGAACTCCACACGATTGTCATTCCTGGTAAAGTTCCGTGCATTCCGGATCAGCCCCAGAGGTGTGCTGACTGTTTGATTCTGAATGCCGTCCCCCAAGGTCTTGTTTGGAGTTTGATCTTTCAAGTAATTATCCGCATCCAGATAGCTAACAATCGAGAAGGTGTTCCAAACGGCACCATTTGTTGAGGTCTCGGGAAGAATCTTGGCATCATTATTACCCCAACGCATCTGGAAGGAGGAGCCTGCACCAAGATCCACTTCTGGAATGCGTACCCAGATCAGGGACTCCCCTGCCGGATTCCACAGTTCAAAGGTGTGTGGAATTTCACGACCTTCAGCATCCAGGAAACGAACATCAGCTCCGGCAAGTGACTTTACCTGGTCATATTCAAATCCACCATCACCATCCCGAAGACGAAGCAAAACAGGGAAATTCTCCAATGGCACACCAGATGCAGCCTGTACTTCTGTTGCTGTTAGAGCACGATCATAAATTCTGAAGTCATCAATCAGACCATCGAAATGCTGATCGGCAATGCTGTTGGATCCCAGACGATAGTGTTGGAACACATTGTCGACCAGAGCAGGCACTTTTTGTACAAACTTCGCATTGAGGTAAAAGTAAGTGTCTGTACCGTCACAGACTACAGCAATGTGTGTCCAGTCAGTGGATACACCACCAATCTCCACATCCCCTACAACATCACCGGAATAACGCCATTGACCACCGGTCATATCAATCTGGAAATCCGCCCCTGTGTTACCTGAATTGAAAAGACCGGTAGTGTCATTCTGAGCCGAATAGGTCGCTTTCGCCCAGAAGGAAAGCGTGAAGGCATTGATCGTGGTGTTGGAGGGCAATGAGTAACTGACCTTGGAATCCACTCCGTTAAATCGATAGGCACTGCCAAACTTACCTGTATGATTGGCAGAAGTTCCTCCAGTCAACGTACCATTCGTTGCGTTAGAAGAAGAATCCACAGCCCCTGTATTCCCTGGCTCATCCAATTTCCAATGGACAAGGAGCCCATTGGTAGGATCGGTAAGGGCTTTTGTATTGTAATCCATGCTGTAGGGCCACTTATCAAAGTCAGTAACCTGAATAGTAAGTTTCTGAAGTGTGGAGCCATCCACATTAGAGGCTGAAATGGTAAATTCGAATTCCCCGTCTGTAGTCGGTGTACCTTCCAATTTGTTGCCGGTCAGGGAGAGCCAGTTTGGCAGACCAAATGCTCCGTAGGAGGTGGCTCCATTGGTAGCCTCAATTTCAAGTTCCCAAGGCTTGCCCTTACTTGCCTTAGAAATGGCAGGAACCAGGATTTCAGGGGCTACCGCATCAAAGAGAGGTGGTGTATCTTTGAAAGCATTACTGTCATCCAATGAACCTGCATGATCATACTTGTGAGCGATGTAAGCTTCAATGGTGTCCCGCTCTTCCTTGGTAAGAATCCTGGCAAAGAAGATGACTTCAGAGGCCTCTGCCTTGGAGTACTCGTTTCCACCACGAAAACCACCAATTTGGAAGTCGGTTGGGTAGGTGTTGGTATTATGAGAACCTGTATGATCCGCAGCCAGGACGACTCCATCTCTCCAGAAATTGGCTTTGGGGTCTGCTTCATTCCGAGACTCCATGGTACCCATGTGCAAATGCCAGGAAGTGTCCCGACCTCCGGCACTGGAGATCCAGCCATCGGAATACCACCGGTTGTTCGATCCTCCGTGGAAGCCCCACAGCCAGTTACGTCCATCTCTGGTGGAGAAAACCCGATTGGTCGTGTCATTGGCAGTATACCTGGCAAACGTGTAAATGGTATACCCTGGATTCCCAAGGGTGCTGTTGAATTTATGGGAGGTGTACAGACTGTCATCACCATCGAAATTGATGGTGGGTTTGCCGTTCGGTCCAGCGGAGACGAAGGTTGGGTTTCCACGGAATCCAGAAGCATCCCGATTGTATCCGGATTTATCCTTCCAACTGGTGATGACATCTCCATCCACAAAGCTATCAGATCCTCCATCACCATCGATATCCGACGCATCCAACCAGAAGGCAATGTCGGGAATGGCATCCTTGTTCAACCGGGTCGTTTTCCCTGGAAGCGGTGTGAAATAAACAGGACCTTTCCAATCACTGCCTACAGAGTTCCTGGCTTCCAGACGGGCGATGTAGATCGTTGGTGCGGAGACGCCCTCCTCTTCCCAACTGAAGAACCCTGGATCACGAGAGCCAAGAGAAATGGTCTGATCCCATCCAGAGGAGGTATTGCCGCGGTCATTGTCCCCCCAGTGAACAAAGATTTGGGTCGCAGCCCCACCTGTGGAGAGCAAGCTTCCGTCAAAGCTGACACTTTGGGTAGTCAGGTCGGTAGCCACAAAATCTTCCGCAAGCACAGGTTTGAGTGGCTGAGAAAGCGTGGTGAAGCTCTGGGCCAAACTCCAGGAAGTCCCCGCAGAATTGACCGCACGGAAACGGTAAAAGTACGTCTTGTCGAGAAGGAGTCCATTCAAGTCGAGACTGAAGACCTCCTTACCACGGGTCCCCAGATCCTGGTTCAAGTTCCAGCCATTCACATCATCGGCAGCATCCGTCGCTCCATAGAAAAGTGTCACGGTTGGGTTTTCACCACCAGTGGCTTCCACTTCCCCATTCACCCGGGCTGTCGAGGCCAGAATATCTGTTGCAGGCAAAGCTTTGACCAGCGGCGAAGAAGGCGGAATCGTAATGGTCAGTTCCTTGCTGCCTGTAGCCGCTCCGTCTGTCACAGTAAGCGTCACAACATAAGTTCCCCCAGCAGTGGGTGTGCCCGAAATCGTAGGACCTGAGAGAGATAATCCTGGAGGTAAATTGTACGCACCAAAGGAGGGGGTGCCAGCATCCGTGGCAATCACATAAGAAAAGGCCTGACCAACAGTGCCATTGGCCGTTCCGGCACTGGTAATGGCTGGGGCAATAATGGGAGTTTCCCCTGCACCAGCACCATAGATTGCATTCACATCGTCTTGGCTCAGTCCTGTAGAGTACAAACGGAATTCATCAAGCTTCGCATCCAGATAACGGTCATTCCAATTGGAGCGACCAATGTAACTGTTGGTTCTTGAAATAACAGGCAAACTACTATGGCCAGCTGCAGTCCCCTTGAGAACACCGTCCTTGTATATCCTAAGATTGCCATCAGAATCGTGAGTGGCCACAATATGCAGCCATTTGCCCGTTTCCCAGAAACCGCCAGGATTGGTAACACGTTCAGTTGTACCATTTCGAATACTCCACCAAACCTGGTTTCCAGTACCTCGATTGGCCAGGAGGATGTTGTGACTTCCTGCACCATTACCAAAGTCCATCACCCGACTCCAGCTTTGATAGGAATCATACCAAATCCATGTAGAGATGGCCAAATGCCCGCCCCAGGGGAAGGAAGGTGCGGAGACCCAATGACCAGTGGTATCATTGGACGCCTTACCTCCGGTATTCAAATCGACGGCATTTCCGAACTTACCAGTCACAAAGGCAGCATTATTCTTCACTTCCCCGTCACGGCCCTTGCCACTGGCATCTGCAGCCACCGCACCGGAGGCTTCATCAAATTTATAGTAGAGTTCCAATTGGTTGCCCTTGGTGTAGGGACTGATGGGCGGAACGATGACAGAAGACGTTTCACCCCAAGTTGTGCCGGCTGCATTGGTTGCTGCAAAACGGGCAAAATAAATGTTAGGTGCGGAGAGACCTGACAGGGGTACGGTTACCGTCCCAACTGCCTGACGCCCCATTTCAATCTGGTTGGCCCAATTGAAATCGTCGGATTTCCCGTCTTCGGTTCCCCAGTATAGACTGATGAGCGGATCTTCCCCGCCGTTATCAGTAATTTCCACATTCGCATTCGCAGAAATAAAACCCAAGTCCGTAACAGTCGCAGCATTGATCTTGGGCTTCTTTAATGAAGGAAGAGTATCAAATGTTTTTGCATCCGACCAAACTTGGAATCCACCCCGGTTATTGATAGCAAATCGATAGTAGTAGGTAGAGTCGGAATCCAACCCTTTTAGTTTTTTAGAGAAATTCCCTGTCCCGAGAATTCCGACCGTTAGACTCCGGCCCCAGGCATTGGGATCGGTACCTCCATCTGTCTTACCGAAGTACACTTTTACCGTGGCATCCACTGCGTCATTGACAACATCCACCGTACCATGGGCAATGGCGGAAGCCAGAAGGACTTCAGTTGGGTCCTGAGCCGTCACTCCCGGTAAATCGAGAAGAGAAATCTTGAGGTCTCTGGAAGTCGCTCCGTCATTGGAGCCTGCCAGAATGTTAAAGACGACCGGATAGTCTGTGGAGGTTAAGTCCTTGGAGGATTGTGGATGGGTAAGGCCGTATTTTTGAGCGAGGTATCCTTCTACCGATTCACGTTCATTCTGAGTCAGTACCCTCTTATATACAATGACTTCCGCAACCTGGGAGTCGGAATGCTCCCCATTATTACCATAGTATAGACCACCCAAGGCCAAAAGACCTGGTTTGTAGTTGGTATTGGTGGAGCCATTATGATTGGTGGCTTTCTGAGCACCATCCACCCACAAGTTCGCCTTGGGATCCGCCTCGTTGTTAATATCCCCTACGTGCAAATGCCAATTCAGATCGTCGGGACCTTGATTGTTAATCCATCCTTCTGCGTACCATCTAGATGTTCCGTTATTATGAAAACCAAACAACCAGTTCCGGGATTTGGAGGAAATGACTCTCTTTCTCGTACCACCACTGTATCGGGCAACTGAAATGAGTGTGTACCCCTGGTTCATGTTATCAAA
>CAYSOI010000001.1:38472-48683 GCA_964432425.1 uncultured Opitutales bacterium
GTCAGGGTGGCTGGTGCGGTTCCCGTTAACTCACCCGTGGAGCTATTCAAATTGAGCCAGTTGGGCAGGTCACTCGAACTGAACGCAGTAGCACCCGTTGCCGGAATGGTATACGAATAAGCACTGGATCGGTTCGCATAGATTTGCCCATCTCCATCAATGCCAATCTCAGGACCAGTGTGTGCCCAGAAAGTCACTTCTCCCATAATTGGACCAAACCAATTCCCGGGAGCCCGTTTCATTTCAATTTTGACGTACTTGCTCTCCAGTCCATTGAGATCAATCTCCTTGGATAAGGGCTCCCGGTTCAGTCCATTGCGGGTTTTGACTCCTCCTGTATGAGCGGTCCAGACTTGGGCATCCTCACTGCTGTAAACGGCCAAAGTACCATAATTACCAGTTCCATCCCAATTCTGGTAATCGAGCTTCACTTTTGAGAATTTTTGTACCTCATCAAAAGTGAACACAAAATCAGCATCATCATTTACCGCGGCATATTTACCTCCATTCCAGGCATCTCCCCCCACATTGCCCGCAGGAATCACACCATCATTCAATACAGAAAAATTGCCGGCAGAAAGGGCCTTGTTTGCCGAGACTGAAGAGTAACTCACCTTCGTCTGGTCTTCGATCAGGAAGGTTTTTTTCGCCCCACCTGTCGGGGTACTGTCAGCAATGACAGAAGCCGTGGCCCCGGCAATGTCGATGGTAACAAAAGAAGGAATGGATGTTGGCGTAATTTGGAACGTATACTTGGAATTGGAGACCGTCACAAAGTTACTCAGGCTGCCGCCAGTGATCGACACATCGGAGGATTCGAAACCGGTCACGGGAATCGCAGTAGCACCATCCAAAAACTCAGCAGTGACCGTGACAGGGAAAGAAGTGGCAGGCTCACCTCCGGAAATCGTCAAAGTGGGTGGCACTCCAAAGTCCCCCGCACCACCTCCGTAAATTAAGGATACATCCGAATCCGTCAGTGCCACATCATATACCCGGACATCATCAATCAAGCCATTGAAATGCATATTGCCCGTCACATTCCATTTACCAATCTGGAGGCTTGAAGAATTTAAAGTTACAGAAGTGGTGGGGGCTGAACCCTCTGTCGCTTTCAGCACTCCATCCACGTACAACTTCCGGGACGCTCCGTTAAATACACACACCACATTCTGCCACTGGTTGGCGACGGCAGTATTGACCGGACCATTGACGCGATTGGTCGCAGATCCGCTGGAACCGACATTGAAAGAATACGACGGATTTCCGCCTCCCTGAGCATCCGCATTGTACCAGAGCAAGACTAAGTTTCCATCATTCTGTTTGTTAGCGAAAATCGCACCATCATCTGTAGTCGCACTACCAATGGAAGCCAGATTGACCCAGACAGAAAGAGAAAACTCAGTTGCGGCATTGAGACCACTGAAGGATGCGATATCCACAGATTTGTCAGTGTTGATAAATTGTAACGCCTTCCCTTCAAAACCATCCACCCAGCCAGGTGCATTGAGCAAAGTACCGCCGTTATTGTTCCCGGTGGCATCCGCAGCCGAAGTACCGGTACCTTCATCCAGCTTAAGCCATGCCACCAAACTATCCTCCTTGGTCACTGCACCTTGAGACGGTTTTGCAGTAAAAAGACCCAAAGCCACCAACCCGATCGAGGCATGCAGACACAATCCACCCGTAAAAATGGAGGTGAGTTTTTTAGCGAAAAAGGACGTGTGCCCAGACTTCTTGGAGTCTGGCTGGCAAGGTGTGCCAAGGTGGTTTTGCGGAGGACAGGTTGGACGACTGGTGGTAACTTTCGGGTGGGTGGATTTTACGTCGTTCATATTGGATAGCATGTGCTGTTTTGTTTGAAATAGTGCGGAATTGGAGCAGATTTAAAGACTGAGAAAACCGGCAGGATGTGGCGAAAAAATTACAGAGATTTTACAGAAAAAAGGGAGAGAGAGATCAGACATTTGAGTCAGAAAAAATGGGTAGGGGCAGATAAATTGAAGAGACAGGTATTATCGGGTATTAGCCACTTTTGAAAAATAATTACGCTTTTTTTTATATAGTTAGGTAAAAAATTTCAAGATTCTCAGTTCCCCCTTGCCAAAGTTCCCACCAAACCAACGATCCGCACGATCCAACTTTATTGCACACAATCATGAAATTCCTCCTACCGACTCTCTCCCTGCTCCTGCTTTTCCAGAATTTGCCATTCGTTTCCGCAAAATCTTCCCCCCCACCCAATGTCGTCATCATCTTCATGGATGACATGGGCTACGCTGACATTGGCCCCTTTGGCGCCAAATGCTACCCTACACCCAACTTTGATCGCATGGCAAAGGAAGGCCGAAAATTTACGGACTTTTACGTCACTCAAGCCGTTTGCTCCGCGTCCAGAGCAGGCCTATTGACCGGTTGTTACAACGTAAGAGTCGGCATCATGGGAGCCCTCGGCCCCAAGTCCAACATCGGCATCAACCCTGACGAAGTCACCATCGCCGAAATCTGCAAACAAAAGGGCTACGCGACCGCCTGCTATGGCAAATGGCACCTCGGCCACCATGAAAAGTTCCTCCCCATGCAACACGGCTTCGACGACTACTTCGGTCTCCCCTACTCCAACGACATGTGGCCCTACCACCCCGGAGTCCTCCACCTCCCCATGGAAGAAAGAGTCAAACGCTGGCCTCACCTCCCCCTCATCGACAAAAACAAAGTCATCAACCCCCAAGTCTCCGGGAAAGACCAGGAGCAACTCACCACCCAGTACACCGAACGAGCCGTCCAATTCATCGAAAAAAACAAAGATCGCCCCTTCTTCGTCTACCTGCCCCACAGCATGGTCCACGTCCCACTCTACGTTTCCGACAAATTTAAAGGCAAAAGCGGAGTCGGCCTCTTCGGAGACGTCATGATGGAAGTCGACTGGTCTGTCGGGCAGATTATGGACACCCTCCGTCGCCTCAAGTTGGAGAAAAACACCCTCGTCCTCTTCACCTCCGACAACGGCCCCTGGCTCAATTACGGAGATCATGCCGGATCCGCGGCACCACTACGTGAGGGAAAAGGCACCATGTTTGACGGCGGATGCCGCGAACCGACCCTCGCATGGATGCCCGGCACCATCCCCGCCAACAGCGTCTGCAAGGAACCCGCCATGACCATTGATCTCCTCCCCACCATTGCGAACCTGATCGGCGCCAAACTCCCCCAACACCGCATCGACGGCAAAGACATCTGGCCACTCTTCACCAGCGACTCCGCCAAATCCCCCCAGGAAGCCTACTACCTCTACTACGGCAACCAACTCCAGGCCGTTCGCTCCGGCAAATGGAAACTGCACTTTCCTCACGGATACCGCACCATGGCAGGCCGCCCCGGAGGCACAGGCGGCATCCCCAACCGCTACCGGCAAGCCAAGATCGGCCTCAGCCTCTTCGACATGGACTCCGACATCGGCGAAACCACCGACGTCAAAGACAAACACCCGGAAGTCACCGAACGCCTCTCCCAGTTAGGCAAAGCCTTTAACGCCGATTTAGCCAAAACCAAACGCCCCGCCGGTAAACTCTAATTTCACCACTCCAGAGCAATCTTCCCCAACGCCTTGCCGGACTCTAACTTGGCATGGGCAGCACCGACGTCTGGAATCTTGAAAATCTCAGGATCCAGCAACGGCCGCACCTTGCCTGACTCCACCAACGCTGTCATCTCCCGCAGGATCTCGCCATGTCGGGCTCTCCCCTGCCCCGTCACAATCGGCAGCAACATAAACGTCACGCTCAGCGTTCCGCCCATCGTATGCAACGGCGTCAAATCCTGCTCGGAACGGGCCGCAATGGAGACCACCATACCATTGATCCGCATGGCCCGAAAAGATCTCTGCAAATTCTCGTCCCCAACTGTATCAAACACCAGGTCATACCCAGTCCCACCCGTGTACTCCGCAATATAATCCTGCACTTCCCGCTCCGGATACAGCACCACATGGTCCGCCCCCAGCCCCCTTGCAATCTCCGCTTTCTCAAGGGTGGAAACCGTTGTTGTCACCTCCGCCCCAGCAGCTTTGGCAAACTGAACCCCCAGATGCCCGACACCCCCACACCCGGCATGCAGTAGGACCTTCATCCCTTCCTGCACACGACCTCTGTCCACCACCGCATCCCAAGCCGTTATCCCCGCTAAAGGCAACACTGCAGCCTCCGTCGCGGTAAGATTGGACGGACGTTTCGCCACCAAATCCACATCCGCCACAATGTACTCTGCCAAAGCTCCCTGCAATGGCTTGAATCCACCAGGGCAAGCATACACCTCATCCCCCTCCGCAAAACCACCAACACCCTCGCCAACCGACTCCACAACACCCGCCACATCCCCATGCAAAACCGCAGGAAATGCCGGCGAAATCCCACCCAACACTCCGCTTCGAATCTTCGTATCAACCGGGTTGACACTCGATGCCTCCACTTTGATCAATACCTCTCCCGCTCCAGGCTCAGGCTTCTTTACATCCACGACCTGAAAAACCTCAGGACCTCCAAATTCATTAATTGCAATAGCTTTCATTCCAACATCAGCCAAAACTCCCAAAACCCAACTCGTCAAGCCACCTCTGCATTTTCTCATTGCCGCCGAAAGCCCCAATTCCAATATCCACCTCCCTTTTACTATGACCCAGAGCATTCAGGCATTAAAAATTCACCCGGAGGACAATGTATACGTTGCCCTGACGGAGCTTCAACCCCACCAACCCATTAAGGCTGACAACGAAACCCTGGAGGTCAGCGAAGTCATCCCGCCAAAACAAAAATTCACCCCCATGACTCTGCAACCTGGCCACTACGTCAGAATGTACGGGGTCACAGTCGGTGAAGTCACCAAGGAGATCCCGGCAGGAGGGCTCCTGAGCCGTGCAAACCTGAAGCACAAAGCCGAAGACTTTGCCGCCCTGGAGCAAAAATACCAGTGGGATGCACCGGATGTCTCTGCCTGGCAGGGAAAAACCTTCAATGGCTACCATCGCGATGATGGCACTGTGGGAACCGCCAACCACTGGATCTTCGTCCCCATGGTCTTCTGCGAAAATAAAAACATTCAAGTTCTTCGCGACGCCCTCAACAAAACTCTCGGCTACGAACCCACCACTCCCTACCGCAATTATGCCGAACATTTGGCCGACATGATTCGCAAAGGAGCCTCCGTCGAAGACCTTGCAGCCGCAGAACTCGAAACGTCCGATTACCTGGCCAACCAAGCTGCCAAACGCCTCTTCCCCAACATTGATGGAGTCCAATTCCTCACCCACAACATCGGCTGCGGCGGCACACGCAAGGACGCCAACTCCCTGTGTGGCCTCCTTGCTGGCTACATCACCAGCCCCAATGTAGCCGGAGCCACCGTCCTGGCTCTGGGTTGCGAAAATGCCGAACTCCAAACCCTCAAAAAGGAAATCGAAAAACGGGCTCCCCAACTTTCCAAACCCGTCCTCATTTACGAGCAGCAAAAGTGTGCCTCCGAGAAGGACATGATCACCAGCGCCATCCGGGAAACTCTCATCCACCTCGAAAAAGCCAACCAAATCAACCGAAAACCTGCCTCCCTGGAAAAACTTCTCATTGGCACGGAATGCGGGGCCTCCGATGGCTTCTCCGGAATCTCCGCCAACCCCACCATTGGAGCCTGCGTAGACCGCCTCATTGCCCTTGGCGGAGGGGCCATCCTCTCCGAGTTCCCCGAACTGTGCGGCGTCGAGCAAAGCCTTGTAAACCGCTGCGTCACTCCCGAAGTAGCGAATGACTTCATTCAAATTATGCGGGACTATGCAGCACAGGCCAAAGCCGTAGGCTCAGGTTTCGACATGAACCCATCTCCTGGAAACATTCGGGATGGGCTCATCACCGATGCAATCAAATCCGCTGGAGCCGCCAAAAAAGGTGGCACATCTCCCATCGTCGATGTCGTGGACTATCCGGAGAAAATCACAACCACCAGCGGGTTAAACCTGTTCTGCACTCCAGGAAATGACCTTGAATCCACCACCGCCATGGCCGGTGCCGGAGCAAACCTCATTCTTTTCTCCACCGGTCTGGGAACTCCCACAGGAAACCCGATTACCCCCACCCTCAAGATCTCCACCAACAATACCCTCTCCACGACCCACTCGGAGATCATTGATTTCAATACAGGCCCTATCATTACAGGCGAACAAACCGTGGATGAAATGGGAGGCAAGCTCCTCGATCTTTGCATTGCTACTGCCAGCGGGGAATACACTCCATCTACCGTTCGCATGGGGCAAAATGATTTCCTTCCATGGAAACGTGGCGTTTCCCTCTAACTTTGTAATCCAAATAAAGTTTCTACATAAACATTCTATACATGAGTAACAAAATCCTAGAAAACAAACATGCAATTATCACAGGTGGTGGTTCCGGCATTGGAGAAGCCATCAGTCATGAATTTGTAGATCAAGGTGCCAGCATTTACATACTCGATGTAAATAAGGACAATGCAGATTCCACTGCGAAATCCATTCAACAAAATGGAGGGACTGCCAAAGCCTTCCAGTGTGACATCTCCGACCATGACGCTGTACAGAAGGTAATTTCGCAAATCAAAACAGAAGCACCCAGAATCGACATCCTGGTCAACAATGCTGGCATCGCTCACATCGGAAATGTCGAGAACACGAGTCCGGAAGACATGGACCGCATCTACAATGTGAACATCAAAGGGGTTTACAATTGCCTCCATGCCGTCACTCCCATCATGGCTGAACAAGGCGGGGGCTCCATCGTCAACCTCGCCTCCGTAGCCTCCAAACTCGGCATCGCAGATCGCTTCGCTTACTCCATGAGCAAGGGAGCCGTTTACACCATGACCCTCTCCGTCGCCAAAGACTACATAGAAAAGAACATCCGCTGCAACTGCGTGTGCCCAGGAAGAGTACATACCCCCTTCGTCGACCAGTACCTCGATAAACACTATCCAGATAACCGCGAAGAAATGTTTAACAAACTTTCCGAATGGCAACCCATTGGACGCATGGGAAAACCAGATGAAATTGCAACCTTAATCACCTTTCTTGCCTCAGACCAAGCAAGCTTCATAACGGGATCCGCATACGACATTGACGGCGGAACAACACTACTAAGATAAAAAACAAATCTTTAACAAAACCCAAACAACCCAAACAAAAACATGAAATTAATTCGCATCGGAAATCCAGGAGAAGAAAAACCAGGCCTTCTTCTGGAGAACGGAAAACGCATTGACGCCACTACTTTTGGCGAAGATTACGACGAAGCCTTCTTTGAAAATAATGGCATCGAACGCCTCAAGGAATGGGCAGATAAATATGCGGCCAGTGCTCCTGAATTTCCAGAAGATGCACGATATGGCCCTCCTCTGTGTCGCCCCAGTAAAATCATCTGCATCGGCCTAAACTTTAGCGACCATGCTGCCGAATCCGGAATGGACATCCCGACCGAACCCATCATTTTCTTCAAAGCCAACTCTGCCTATTGCGGACCTAATGATGACTTGGTTATTCCGAGAAACTCAAAGAAAACAGACTGGGAAGTGGAACTGGCTGTTGTGATCAGTAAGAAAGCCAGTTACGTAACCAAAGAAGAAGCATTAGATCATGTAGCGGGTTATGCTCTACATAATGATTATTCAGAACGTGAGTTCCAATTGGAACGTGGAGGACAGTGGGTCAAAGGTAAAAGTTGTGACACCTTTGCACCAGTCGGTCCCTTTCTGGCAACTCCGGATGAACTTGGTGATGTCAACAACCTCGACATGTGGCTGAAAGTAAATGGAGAAACCAAACAAAATGGGAATACCTCGAAGCTGATCTTTGATATCCCCTATATAATCAGTTACCTGAGTGAGCACATGTCTCTGTTGCCTGGTGACATCATTTCGACCGGTACCCCTCCAGGAGTTGGCCTGGGCTTCAACCCACCGCAATTTCTAAAAGCTGGCGATGTCGTGGAGTTAGGAATTGAGGGGCTTGGTTCCTCCACTCAAAAAGCCATTGCTTGCCCCGCCTGATACCAAATGGATCTGCAACTACAGGAAAAATCCGCCATCATCACAGGTGGAGCCAAAGGTATTGGCGAAGCCATTTGCCGGACCCTGGCAGCTGAAGGAGCCAAAGTTGCTATCTTTGACCGGGATGTGGAAACTGCAACACGCCTTGTCGAGGAGTTGTCATCAGAGGGTAAGACAGCCGCTTTTTTCGAAGTGGATCTTACCGATCTGGACGCATGTGAAAAGGCATGTGCCATGGCTTTGGAATGGCTGGGCAATGAACTGCATTGCCTGGTCAACAATGCCGGTATCAATGATGGAGCTGGACTGGAGCATGGTCCGCAACCTTTCCTGACTTCCCTGGAGAGAAACCTGCATCACGTCTATGCCATGGCTCACTACTGCCTCCCCGCCTTGAAAAAAGCTCAAGGTAGTATACTGAACATCACATCCAAAGTTGCCACCACTGGCCAAGGGCAAACCTCCGGCTACGCGGCTGCCAAAGGGGCGGTCAATGGGTTAACCCGTGAGTGGGCCCTGGAATTGGCTCCACATCATGTAAGAGTCAATGCCATCGCCCCGGCAGAAGTCTACACACCTCTGTACGAAAGCTGGTTGGCAAGCCAGGATAACCCTGAAGAAACCCTGAAGAATATCCAGGCCCAGGTCCCCCTGGGTCACCGCATGACCACCGCTCAGGAAATCGCAAATCTTTCCACCTTTCTGCTTTCCCCCTGTTCTTCACATACCACGGGGCAAATCCTCTATCCAGATGGAGGCTATACACACTTGGATAGATCCTGCACAAGTGCTCTACTTAAGTAATTTAATTACTCTGTGATAAATGGAGACTACTGATATCTGTATAATTGGTAGTGGAATTGTTGGTTTAGCGACAGCGTGGCAAATCAGCAAGCAGCACCCAAACCTTAGCATAACAATTCTAGATAAGGAAAGCGAACCAGCTTATCACCAAACGGGTCATAACTCCGGTGTTCTGCATTCGGGAATTTATTATAAGCCAGGCTCTCTCAAGGCGATAAATTGTCGTGCAGGGAAAGCGGCTATGGAGGTTTTCTGCAAAGAAGAGGGAATTGCTCACGACATTTGTGGAAAGGTCATTGTTGCCACAGCCACCGAGGAACTCCCCCGACTTCAGAATATTTACAAACGGGGTCAGGAAAATGGTGTCAATTGTGAGATCATAGACCGCCACCGACTGCAGGAGCTGGAACCACATGCCGCGGGAATCCAGGCCATTCATGTTCCTGAAGCTGGCATTATCAATTATAAGGAGGTCTGCCTTCGTCTGATTCAACGAGTCCAGGAGGCAGGAGAGAATCTATTACACCTGAATACCAAGGTCTTGAAGATTGTCCCGGACAGAGACCGGCTTCGAGTACTGTGTAATAGTCGGGAGATTGATACGAAGTACGTGATCAATTGTGCCGGACTGCATTCCGACAGAATTACCAGAGCCGGCGGCCAGAAGCCGGATGTACAGATCTTCCCTTTTCGCGGAGAGTACTACGAACTCAAGCTATCGGCCCAACATCTCTGCAAAACCCTCATCTATCCGGTTCCGGACCCAAGGTATCCGTTTCTGGGAGTACATTTCACAAGATTGATCGAAGGTGGGGTGGAGTGCGGCCCCAATGCGGTGTTTGCCACTGCCAGAGAAGGCTACAGCCGCTTCGATGTGCACCTTGGTGACCTGCTGGAATCACTCACCTACCCTGGCTTTTTCAAACTGCTGAAAAATGTATGGCAGGAAGGAGCTGCGGAACTCCACCGCTCTTTCAGTAAGGCCGCCTTCGTCAAGGCCTTGCAGCGCCTGATTCCGGAAATTCAGTCCGACCAATTGGTCGAAGCCCCCTCCGGAGTCCGAGCCCAAGCGGTTTCTCCAGATGGGTCACTGCTGGATGACTTCCTGATTCAGAGAAATCAGAACATTATCAACGTCTGCAATGCACCTTCTCCAGCCGCCACATCCTCCCTCAACATCGGGAAGCACATCGTCACTCAGTTGGAAGAGATCCTCTAGTCGTTCGTGTGAAGGACTTTGGAACTGGCGGCTAGCCTACTTGTAATGCTGGCCTAAGTCGCAGCAAACCGCTTTTGAGTCCACAAACAAAGTGGAAATGCCAATAAGCATAGATACCCCCATACCGGCA
>CAYSOI010000002.1:0-4996 GCA_964432425.1 uncultured Opitutales bacterium
TTTGAGGGGCGATGGATGTCTGGATCGACGCCCATTCCTCATTCGCAGTTTCACTATCACTTGTGGGATCACGAAGAATTCCAAAAATGCCACTGACTCCTCCAGCACCAGCATTTAAAATCGCATCATATACAGCAGGATAGTGATCTCTATGGATCAAACAAAAGAGACCGACAAGTGGGGTTAAATCCGTAAGCAGTTTGGGTTTTCCGGCTTTTGAGTGTGTTTCGGCAGCGATAGCATCCATCCGCCAATCCTTACCCCCTTTGATTTCATCAAGAGCAGCAATGATTTGATCGATACTTGCACCAGCAGCTCCGGTGCTGAAAGTGGTAGAAACATTGATTAGTCCATGATTCACCGGTGTGGTGTACATAAAACCACGCCCTGGCTCAGCAATCTTGGCGGCTCTAGCCATTTCAGAGAAGACCTTATCGGATTCACCTTTCTCGACAACTGCGATGACAATTTCTTTTTCAGGCCCTTTGGTTAGGCGCAACAATCTAATTTTGTCACGGACACCTCCGCCTTCACCATAGGTAATTGTTGGCCCAGCCGAGCCAGCTTTCAGGGCAGCTTCAGCCATGAGCTCACCAGTTCCAATTTCAACAATACAGATGATTGCCTCCATGTCTACTGCCAGCTCATCTACATCAATGGAAGAAGATTCCTTGTGAGCAACTGTACCATCGTTATCATAGATGGGAAAGCTTGTTGAGTACTGAACGTCACCCAAACAAGGCATAGCAAAGATGGCTCCACCACCAATATGGTTCAAACCACCCACATCAATGGCAGTTTCCATAACTGACTCAACTTTTGAGTTTGGTACTAGAAACTGAATCAATTCCTGTTCAGGAGCAGGGGGAGGAAACATCTTTTGAAAAAATCCTCCACCTTCATTTAGCAATGTGCCTCGGGAAGTGGCTTGCAACATTTGGCGTACTCCAATGCTGCTAAGGCTTTTCATTACAGGCTCCCCAGTAAGCTTGGGGAGAACAATGGAAACCAGAGAATAGTCCTTGGTAGTCGTGAAATCGCTCATGTTAAGCTGCCTTGGCTTGAGTTTGTTTAGATTCTTCCTGGTCTTCGACCTTCTTTGGTTTCTTTTTCACAATGAGTCCTACGGTAAGAACAGTGAGGATAGGGCCAACAGAGGCCAGTGAAAGAACGCCAAATCCATCAATTGCGCCGGTTTTGGAGCCAATACCTAATCCCATTGCCAGAACCAGAGGAACGGTAATGGGACCCGTAGTCACCCCAGCACTATCCCAGCCGAAGTTTACAAAGTCTTCACTGGAAAGGAACGTTAATAGCATCAAAAGGCAATAGGGAGGGATTAGAAGATACCAAAGCTCCAAGTTGAAGGCAATCTTGGCAACACCTGTACCAATTCCCAAGGCGACCCCAATGGCAACCGCTTGCATGAGAAGGCTTTTCTTAAAAGCTCCAACCGTAATCTTTTCAACGGTGGATCCCAATGCATTAAGTGCAGGTTCTGCCAAGGTGGCACCATACCCCAGAATAAATCCGAAAAGAATGGCCAGGCATTTACCAGCAGTAGTTGAAGCAAACATTGGATCAACAAATCCCTCAGCTCCCCAAGGTATGATTTTTTCGAAAGTGGATACCACGTTTTGGCCAAGTTGCTCTCCAAGCGGGGAAAGACCGAGTGAAATACCCAGATTGAAGAGAGTCATACCAATTACAGCGCAGGCAATACCAATTAGTAGTTCATCCAAGTGCTTCGGCTTTTGGCGAAGTCCTCCCATCAACACGAGAAGTAAGATGGAACAGAGGGGGATAATAGCCCAGACGGCCCCTTCCAACGCACCACGATCCTGATCGGGACCAGTCAAAACACCATCAGGTCCTTTGGCGTAGTCGATTTTATCAGTTTCAGGATCATAAGTGTAGAAATCTTCACCTGGATCAATCTGGCCGTTTCCATTTTTATCTTCAAGCGGACGATAGGTGTTCGGGAAAAAGTTAAAGTTATTTGTGAAGGATGCCTTCAGGTCTGATTCGGGGTTCCATACTGCCTTTGGCATCTTGTAGCCTTCGGAAACGACGTAGACCTTAGCATTTGCAACTTCGACGTTAAACCGAGGATCCTCGCCATTGGAAAGTTCGATTGGGCTCAAAGTGGCATCTTTAACTTTCCACTTCAGCGTAAAACCCTCAGGTAGTTGGCCAGTCGATTTTAAGCTTTTCTGAATAACTGCCTGGTCTTCAGCGGTAAGGGACCAAGCTTGTTCTTCTTCAGAAACCCCTCCTTCAGATTGTATTCGTGATTTGGCAACTACATCTGCAAATCGTTTTAAATCTTCTGGATACTTTTTGCCGTAGTCACCAGGAAGATCAGGGTTGCCGGGGTTGTAGTAATTATCTCCGTTAAATAACATTAAGGCGTAGATCATCACAGCAAGAATGGGGAACAGAGAAGCTAGAGTCACTACTCCGAATCCAGTATTGCTGGAGCCACCACTGGAAACAATTCGGCAAACCCCAATACCTAAAGCCAACACCAAGGGTACCGTCACAGGACCGGTCGTAACCGCGCCACAGTCCCAGGCCAACCCAAGAACATGTCTCAGTTTTTCGTCAGTAAACTGAAAATAAAGTGTCAAACATGTGAGAATCAAGACCCCTCCGTAAATAAAAGGCTTAAGGGACCATCCTTTGTAAAACCTCAAAACACCAAGCATCACGGCAACACCGACACCCGCGCCCACCATATTCACCAATTGTGCAGCCCCTGTATTCAAGATTGTCCAAAGCAAGGGAGCGCGGTTTGGATCGACTCCTGCACCTGCTGCCCTCAGAACCCCAATGGCAGGTTCCGCAAAAGTTGCGAAAGCACCAAGAACAAACCCAAAAGCCAAACTGGCTGGGAGACAGGGTATACCAAGAATTTTCTTCCTTGGTAGTGTTGACCCCAAAGTTTCACCCAAAGGCATTAGACCTAGCCGAAGCCCTTCCATAAAGAAGGCGAGTCCAACAATTGTAATCGCAACACCAGCTGCAATCATGCCGGAATAAACAATGCCAAGCCCAAGCACCAAAACTTGGAAGACAATTAAGTAGGCCAAGACAAACCAGACGCAGGAAATTTGCTCTTTAACTTTGTCCCAGGCAAATGGAGCCAGGATCCCGACCTGCTGCTTAAATGTCAGTTGTGGAACTCCGCTTTTAGATTGTTGTGCAGCCATAGTATTATTAGATATGGGGGGTTTAAAGGGGGTTGTGTGAGTTTAAATAGATGAGAAGGAATTTTTCCAAAAATATCAAAAGAACTTGATTGTTGTGGGATTTAGAAAATGTGAGCTTAGAAAGGTATATCGGTCTATTGAAATCTATTTAATCGAATGGCTTAAAATTAGAAATCAGGCTTCAGTGGCAAGGGTATTTTCAGATTTTACTGGAGCCATAATGCATCTTGCCCCTCCAGCAGGACAGGGAGACCCTGACCAGCATGATCCTGAATGTAAAAAGGCTGGGACCATACAACTCCTACTTTTCCGAGCATCGCTACTCCAATTAGATAATGCTCGGGAGCTTGATCATTAGCAGCTAACTCCCTCGAAACCCGTACTTTGGCTTTTCCATTTGCATCTGTGCGTACACGATGGATGCCATGTTTTCTGAGAGCCCGGCGGATTTTTGAAGACAACCCTGGATAATTATAACCGTATTTGTGAGCTCTTGCCCAAAGCTCAGCATAGGAAGAGATATTCTTACCTGTGATTGCCTTATCCATATACTCCTTTAATTCAGGGCTATTGAGCACAATCTCAGTAAATCCAGAATTGGTAATGTAGAATTCAGTGTAGTCAGCTGGCCGTGGATCCCCTCCAGCGAGAAATTCCACTTCGGTTTCAATTTCAAGAAGCACTGTACTGGCAGGTGGTTTTCTTCGTGGTGGTAATTTGCGAACAGGCTGGATGGTCACGACAGGTGGTTCCGGCTCCATGGCATCTTCAATCGTAACAATTGGAGAAGACGTTGCCTCTGTCACCGATAAGGAAGTCCCAGACTTGGAAGCCTCAGTGGATCGATCCTCTGTTGCATCCTTGCTTACTTTTCTTGGGAGCAGGGAAGGAATGTCATAGAATTCAAGGTTAGGGGGCAATTGGTCGTTCTGATGGGGAAGGTATTGTGGAGCAGCAGGAGCTTCTGCGATTGGAGCCTTCACAGGTTCTACAATGGGCGCAGGCCGAGGGGGCTCAGCGGGGACAGTTGGGAGTGGAGGGGCGATACCCTCTGGAGAGTCATCGAAAATGGAGAAATCAGTAGTTGAATGAGGGGGTAGGGCCGCTTCTGGGCTGATCGTAGGCAAAGTTGGTACGAGAGAAGGGGTGGGATCTTCCGCCAATTCCGGCTCTTTGGCCAGAATGTCAAAGAGGGACTGATCATCAGCTGCAATGGGCTCCACTACATCAATTTCACTGAAGGTAGAGCGGGAAGGCACAGGAGCAGGAATGGTTGGCTCAATTACCGGCGGCAATGCTGGTTCAGGATCAAATATCTCAGGGTTTGGTAACTCAACAACCTGCGGAGATGTGGTTGTAGGAATTTCAGAAACAGAGGGCGGAACCGTGTTTACATTTAACACTGACAACAAAGGGTCTTCCACGGTTGGCACGGGAACGGGAGGCGGGGGGGCAAAGGTTGATGGAGTAGCAACCGGAACTGGAGCCGGTGCTGGAGCTGGAACCGGAGCACTTGGTGAAGCAACTACCGGAATGGGTGGAGGGGGTGGAGCTGGCTCTACGGCAGGTGTCAGGGAACGCAGGAAACTTTCGGGGAGGACTGGTTGATAAGTATCTTGGGGCGAAGTGACGGCTCGGGCTCTTGTGGGAGGTGTGACAACCGGGATACTGGGCTGAGAGACTGTCACCTTAGGCTTAACAAAAGGCAAAACTTGGGGCCGTACAATAATTGGCTTGGATTCCACCGGAGCCATAAACTGTAATCCTGCCATGGAGCTCTCTAT
>CAYSOI010000002.1:5096-15668 GCA_964432425.1 uncultured Opitutales bacterium
GGGGAAGGTGATGAAGGGGCTGGGGAAGGTTGCGGGTTTGGTAAGACTTTTTCTTTACGAAGAAATTCCTCAAGATCATCTATCGGCACGTCAGGTTTGGGTTCTTCAATTCTTTGGATCGCAGGAGCAGATGAAGTTGAAGAAACAGGTTTCGATACTGGGAGAGGTAAAGTTGTGTCACTCAGAGTAGCTCCTTGATTGTCCAGATTTTGCAAATACTGCTGCTCGAAAATGGACCGCATGTTTGTCATCTTTTCCTGATGCTCTTGCTTGATCTCGAATAGCTCTTTTTCCATTTTGTTGCGGTCTTCAATTAACTGCTCATAGTTTTTCTGAAGCTTATCGACATCTGCAGATTCGGATAAGGGATCAACTCCACTGGCAGCTTCAAGCTGCTTCAGCTCCTTTTTCAGCTTATTCAATTCATCATGCTTGTCCATCAATGTCCGAATCGTATCCTCGGAGCTGTTGGGCTGGTCCCCACTACGCTGCCTGGCCAAATCACTTTCGATGGCCTTGATCTTTTCCCGAAGTTGGCGGATGGCGAGATCCTCATCCACGCCCTTGTCCAAGTCAGCCATTATGGTTGTTTCCACATCGCTGAGCAAGGGTTCATCCGATAGACGCGTACCCGATGCCTCCGCTTGGCGAATGGCTTCATCCAAAGCACGAAGAGTTTCTTCAGCTCGATCCGCGATGTCAGATGCGAACAGCATTGATCCGCTCACGACAGGTAAAGCGACCAATGCAAGAATGACTTTGACGTTCGAGGGCTTTTCGTTCCTAGGGAGAAGCTTTTTGGAAAATTTGGGAGTGGGAAGCAATGACATCAACTAATTAGGGATTGGCTTATTAAGTCGGATTCTCATGAAAATAGTTTAGAAGTCAATTCAGCACAAAGACGTAAATTTTTCTCCATGTGTTGACGTTTAGAACTTCCATTTCGTTTTACAGGGACGAAAATATACAGTCAATTGGACGTAAAAACAGCAAATTCATGAAAATCATTTTAACAGGTGGTACCGGTCAGGTTGGAAAATTCCTTGCCGAAGCGTTTCTGGCTCAAAACCACGAGGTCGTCGTCATCAGTCGATCTCCGGTTCCATCTCCATGGAAGACGGTTCAGTGGGATGGCTTAAACTTGGGAGACTGGGCGGGGGAAATGGATGGAGCGGATGTGGTACTCAATCTGGCTGGGCGAAGCGTAAATTGTCGCTACAACAAAGAAAACCAAAGACAAATCCTTGAATCCCGGACCAACACCACCCGTTTGGTTGGCAAGGCAATCGAAGCCGCCGCTGCCCCTCCAGAATTATGGATCAATGCCAGCACCGCGACCATTTACTCCCATCGCTACGATTCACCCAATGATGACATCACAGGCATCCATGGTCTCAATGACTCCAATCTGCCGGGAATCTGGAAGTTCAGCGTACGAGTCGCAGATGCCTGGGAAGGAGCGATGGATGAATCCAACCTCCCTTCCACCCGTAAAATCAAAGCCCGAATGTCGATGGTCATGGGCTCAGGGAAAGGCAGTGTATTTGATGTGTTTACTGGTTTGGCATTGAAAGGGTTGGGTGGCAGCCTTGGCGATGGGAAGCAGTATGTTGCCTGGATTCATGAATTAGATTTCCTGAGAGCGGTAGAATGGATGATCAAGAACAAGCAATTGTCTGGAGCCATCAACGTCTGTTCACCAAACCCGATTCCAAATCACGAGTTTATGAGTGAACTACGAAAGGCGGTTGGGGCCAAATTTGGATTACCCGCGACCAAATGGATGCTGGAAATCGGAGCCTTTTTTCTGAAGACCGAGACGGAGCTGTTATTAAAAAGCAGGAGAGTCGTGCCCCAACGCCTTCTTGATGATGGGTTTACATTTCAATACCCAAACTGGGGGGAAGCCGCCAGGGAAATACGGGAGAGGCACAAGAAGGGAATTGGCTTCAGCCCGGAGATGCGAAAAGAGAGCTGACGGACTAACGAAAGGATTGTTGGCATGCGATTTCCAGCCCTTGAAGCGTAAGATTGGGATGATATTCACAATCCGCACCAAGGACTTTCTCCAGAAACGGAGCTTTCCCACCAGTCAGCAACAAGGATGCAGGAGGACTGTCCGGCTCTTGTTTCAGTAAATCCTCCCGAATATGAGAAAGGATCTCCTTGATCATACCTGAATACCCAATGATCCCCCCAATCTCCATGGCTTGCAGTGTCGATTTTCCAATAGTGGACGAAGGCCACGGGGCTTTGCGGTATCGAATTTCCGGCAATAAGGCAGTCTTTTCGTGCAGGTACTCCCGCATCAGGGAAAGCCCTGGAGCAATGACGCCACCAACATATCCCTTCTTCAATGACACAATGTCAAAGGTCGTAGCCGTGCCCATATCAATCACGATGGAGGGAAGTGGTGCAATATTGGAGGCTCCAATGGCATTAGCCAGACGGTCCTGCCCAATTTCCCCAGGATTTGGATAATCAATTGGAATCGGGCAAGTGTAGGAATTCAAGTTGTATACGTTGAAGCCCGCGGCCCTGGCACTCACTTCCACAAATTCATTGTAAGTGGGCACAACTGAGCAATAGGCCAAATGGGTCACGCCAGAAAACTCCTTCAGTACTTCTGAAAACCGACTTTCCAACTCTGTGGTCAAGATTCGGGATTCCTGCTCAATTTCGCCGTTCTGTACACGGGCAAGGTGGGCTGTGGTATTTCCAATGTCCAGCGTGAGGATATTCATCACATCTATAAAATAATATATGTTACAGTGGTTTCAGAGTAACATCTCCTGCAGAAACCGCGACAGTCGTCTCTTCCGTTACAACGAGCAAGTTCCCATTTTCGTCAATTCCATTAGCCACACCTGACATAGTTTGAGTTCCACTTTGCACCTCAACCGCCTTATTATTCAATGCATCGACCAAACCAAACGCATTCTTCAAAGCCATCCCGGCTTCCGGTAACTGGCAATCTTCATAAGCTCGCAGCACTGCTTTGAGCACTGACGTCGTCACGGAATGAATGGGGGCCGGTTTTCCAAGTATGGTTTTCAGGGAATTGGCCGGGGTCCTCAATCCTTCGGGAAATGAAGCGGCATCCTGATTCACATTGAGCCCGAAGCCAAAGACCAGCGTCTGCACACGATCCAGCTCCAGCTTGGCCTCACACAAGATCCCGGCAACTTTCTTGCCCTCGACATGTAGATCATTGGGCCACTTTACCTGAAGGGGAATGTCCAAAAGCGTTCTCAAAACATTGGCAATGTGCACTCCTGCCCACAGGGAAAAGGGAGCAATGGCGGTGGTTGAAGTTTCTGGTCGGAAACCCACACTCATGTACAGATTTCCAGCATGCGAACTTTGCCAGGCACGTCCCAACCGGCCACGGCCCTGGGTTTGCTGATGAGCCAACACGGCAAAAGGAGTTGGGGCATTATTGGCCAACCTGCGTTCCACTTCCAGATTGGTACTGTCCGTAGAGGGGAGGACTTCGACAGATTCCAGGTTCACCTTGTCTTGTGAAATGTAGGCAGACAATAGGTCCTGATGGAGTTTCTCCGGCTCATCCACCAACTGATAACCTTTGCGAGGTGTCGCCTGAAAATGAATGCCGGACTGCTCCAGCTTTTTAATTCGGGCATGAACCGCCACTCTGGAAACTCCTAACTTTTCCGCAAGGGATTCCCCGGAAAGATGCACCTCTGGCCCGGCATCCAGAAAGGCCTGAAGAATGGAAGCATTCGTTACCATGGGATCTGCGGAGAAAAGAATCAGTTCAACCAGTCCAGACCGATGTCAATCCACTGGGATTGATGCACCGTTGCACCAGTGGAAATGAAGTCGAGCCCGAGATGAGCATAGTCGGGAAGCGTTTTCAGGGTGATGCCACCACTGGCTTCGGTGGCAGTCTTTCCAGCAATCATCACCACTGCCTGGCGAATTTCTTCTGGAGAAAAATTATCCAAAAGAATGCAATCCGGGCCGGCAGACAGAGCAGGCGGGAGTTGCTCAAGGCTGTCGACTTCCACTTCGACAGGGACATCCGGGTTCTTGCTCCGGGCAACTTCGAGAGCTTGCTGCAGGGGAGCTCCACTTTGTGCATCAAATGCATGGAGATGGTTGTCTTTGATCAACACACGATCATAGAGCCCCAAACGATGATTCCAGCCTCCACCGCAAGTCACCGCATATTTTTCCAAAAGGCGAAACCCCGGTGTGGTCTTTCTGGTATCCAGAAGCCGGGTGGACGAATCACCCAAAGCGTCAACATAAGTCTTGGTCAAAGACGCGATACCACTGAGATGTTGAAGAAAATTCAGCAAAATCCGTTCCGCCGTCAAAAGTACACCGGAATCTCCTGACAAAACACCCAGCGAAGTTCCAGGCTCTGCAAATTCTCCATCCTGAAGCTGTGGTGCAAACTCCGCATTTCCGCCATAAATCTCCAGGATCAAAGGAATCAACCGCAGACCGGCGGGCACCAAAGGCTGGCGGGCCACCAACTCCGCCCGTGAACTCCGGTCCAGAGATGGAAAGGTCTCCGTGGTGACATCAGTTTTCCCTGGAGGCACATCTTCCTCTTTGGCCAGTTGGAGAAGTTGACGTAAAGGGGCCTCAGGAATCTCGTCCCAGGTAATTTGCCGGGCAAGATGGGGAAAGGATTCACTCATTCTTTGATTTGCCCACTGCCATAGGCGATGAACTTGTAGGTACAAAGTTCACGGAGCCCCATCGGGCCTCGGGCATGCAGGCGATCGGTGGAAATGCCGATTTCGGCACCTAATCCGAATTCAAAACCATCTGTAAACCTCGTGCTGGCATTCCAATAGGCAGTCGAAGTGTCAACTGAAGCAAGGAAAGTCTCGGCAGCTTCCTGGTTTGCCGTGACGATGGCATCACTGTGGCCACTACCGTAAGTATTCACGGCATCAATGGCTTCACTCAAGCTATCCACGATTTTGATCGAAAGAATCAAATCGAGAAACTCTTCATGAAAATCCTCCTCGGTTGCGGTCTTGAAGGGAATCTCCGTTCCTTCCAGTGAAGATACCGCTCCGGGATGCAGGCGAAGCTCGACCTGATTGTCGTTCAGCTCCCTGGCGATTTTAGGAAGCAGTTCTGCGGCGATGTCTTTGTGGATAAACAAATTCTCAATCGCATTGCAGACTCCGGGACGCTGGCACTTGGCATTGATGGCAATCTTTTGGGCAAGTTCCGGATCGGCATCTTTGTCGATGTACAGATTGCAAACTCCCTTATAGTGCTTGATGACAGGAATCCTTGAATTCTCAGCCACAAACCGAATCAAGCTTTCGCCACCACGAGGTATAATGCAGTGGATCAGTTCATCCAGTTTAAGCAGAATATTGAGAGCTTCACGGTCTGTGGTGGGAATCAACTGAACCGTTTCAGGATCAATGCCGGTATCTACCAGAGCCTGTTGAATCAATTGAGCCAGATGCGTATTGGTGTGAAAGGCTTCTTTGCCTCCCCGAAGAATACAGGCATTACCGGATTTCAGGCACAACGCCGCACAATCGATCGTCACGTTGGGGCGGGATTCATAGATGATCCCGATCACTCCAAAGGGAACTCTACGCTTCACCAGCCGGATACCATTGGGGCGTGTCGTTTCCTCCAATGTTTCTCCAACGGGGTCTGGGAGTTGAACAATTTGGCGCAAGCCCTCGGCCATGCCTTCGATGCGTTCCTGAGTAAAACGCAGCCGATCGGTCATGGCTTTGTTCAGCCCATTGGCTTCTGCGGCCTCAATATCCTTGGCATTGGTTTCGAGAATGGCAGGGGCATTTGCCGTCAATAACTCTGCTAGCCGAGTGAGGGCGGCGTTCTTTTTTTCTGAAGAGAGAAGACTGGCCTTGAGAGATGCCGCTCTGGCTGCCTCCGCAAGTCGTACAATGGTTGCTTCCATGATGGCTTGAATGTTGGAAATTCTAGGAGAGTTGGGTCAGCTTAATGAGATCCTCAATACGCTGCTCAATGGCAGCCACACCGGCATTTTCCAGGCGATCACAACTAAAGTCTTCCACGGTCATGCTGGCCGTTGCCGTAGCATAGAGCATGGCCCGGCGGATGGAATCATAGCTGGTATTGTGATGAGCAGCCAGGTAACCGAGCAATGCACCGGCAAAGGAATCTCCAGCACCTGTAGGATCACGAAGTTCGGTCACAGGATAAGCTGGAGTGGCAAACATCCCTTCCGGATGAAAAAGGTAAGCACCGTGTTCCCCTTTTTTGATAATAGCTGCCCGGGTGCCCATATCCAGCAGCTTCTGGCCGGCAATGATGATGTTGGATTCCTCGGTCAGCAATTCGGATTCACTGTCGTTGATGACGAGAAGATCGATATTTTTGATCACCTGAAGCAATTGCTCATGCTGGATGTTGATCCAGAGATCAATCGTGTCAGCCACTACATACGGGCGGGTTTCCGAGACTTGATCCAATACATGAAGCTGAAGTTCCGGAGCAATATTGCCCAGTAGCAGGTAAGGGGAGTCCTTGTAGTTTTCTGGAAGCTCAGGGCGAAAGGTTTCAAAGACATTGAGCTGGATTTCCAGCGTGTCCCGGAGATTGAAATTCTCATGGTACTTGCCTTTCCAGAAGAAGGTGGCACCAGTTTCATCACGTTGAAGTCCTTCAATACAGATGCCCCGGCCAACAAAGCGGTCTACGTGCTCCTGATCAAAATCGTATCCGACTACTCCGACCAGACGAGCTGGAGCGTAATAGCTGGTGGCCAAGGCAGCATAGGACGCAGAGCCACCAAGGATACGTTCACCAGAGGCGTATGGGGTCTCAATGTGATCGTAGGCAATGGAGCCAACAATGAGAACAGGTTGAGGTTCAGAATCAGTAAGATTAAGACGTTTCATAGAATAAAAGGGTCAAAAACCGCAGGATTGGGATTTGGGAAAAGCTATTCCAGCACCGGAAAGGTCATGGCGAGAATCGTTTCATCATCCACCTCTATGTGGACGGAATAGTTCCCCGCCTCCTCAAACTTGAGATTGTGGATCTCGTTGATCAGGTTGATGCGTTGCACCGGGCTGTCGGATTTAAAATCTCTGGAAAGAATTTGTCTCTGCTCCTCCATTGGCAGCCCCATACTGATGGTAAGGGTATGTTCCCCGGCTTTGCAGTCCGTCAAAGAAATGAACCAAATCATCTTCGGGTGGGCAAAAGGAAACTGTCGGGCTTTAATCTTGGAAAAGATACCCAGAAGGGTCTGTTTGCCGGTCACTGGATCGATATAGATGCTATCGCAGGTCAGCCAGGCAAGAAGTTGTGGTTTGGCACTCAAAGGATTTGGATGTGGAGGGGTGAATTTCGAATTGGGTGAGGAAAGCAAACAGCTTTTAAGAAAGGGAGCAAGAGCGAAGGATTGACCTGTTGACGAGCAAAGACATTGTTCGCCGTGATGATGAGTAATCGATTTATTGTAATTATGGCAGGTGGTAGAGGTGAAAGATTCTGGCCTCAAAGCCGTTTGCAACGCCCAAAACACTTACTGCCCATTGTAGGCGACAAACCTATGCTGGCCCAGGCTGTTGATCGGGTGACCAGTGTGGTTCCGCAGGAAAATATTTTTATTATTACCAATGCGGAGCAACGGGAAGCAGTCCTGGAAGTCTGCCCGGATGTACCCGCCGAACAAGTCGTCGGCGAACCGATGGGGCGGGATACGGCAGCGGCCGTAGGTTTAGCAGGAGTCTTGGTTCAACAAAAAGATCCGGAAGGGGTCTTCGCCATTTTGCCAGCAGACCATGTGATTGAAGACAAGGCTGGCTTTGCCAAAACTCTGGAGCTGGCATTCGAAGCCGCAGAAAAAGGGGAGTTCCTGGTCACCATCGGCATCGAGCCCACCGAACCCGCCACCGGATACGGATACATCCAAAAAGGAGAAAAAGTCTGCGGAGAACATCCTGTTTTCAAAGTGCAGAGGTTTGTGGAAAAACCCAACCTGGAAAAAGCCAAAGAATACTTGGCCAGCGGGCAGTATGCCTGGAA
Organism: uncultured Opitutales bacterium; assembly: GCA_964432425.1. Taxonomy (GTDB): domain Bacteria; phylum Verrucomicrobiota; class Verrucomicrobiia; order Opitutales; family JABJCN01; genus JAYPDO01. Next base: position 13,128 of record CAYSOI010000002.1, read on the forward strand.
CGCCGGGATGTTCGTCTGGCAAGCCAATGTCGTTAAGAATTCGCTGACCAAATTCGTTCCGGGCTTGGCCCAAAGCCTCGAGGTCATCGAGAATGAACTTTCTGCCGGAAAAGAACTCCGTGCCGTTCTGGCCGAACATTATCCGAATATTGAAAAGATCTCCATCGACTTCGCTCTGATGGAGAAAGCTGACAATGTACTGACCATCCCGGCAGGCTTTGACTGGGACGATGTCGGCGAATGGCCCGCGGTGGCTCGACATTACGATGCGGATGACTCCGGAAATGTGGCCAGAGGCTTGGCAATCATGGAAAACTCCTCCGGAAACATCGTCTACACAGAAGACGACCACCTGGTCGCCCTACTGGGAGTCGATGACCTCATTGTGGTCCGCACGGCAGATGCCACCCTGGTCTGCAAAAAAGATCAGGCCCAGCAGATCAAAGGCCTGGTCGGCAAAGTGAGCGATTTACCAACAGGAAGCAAGCTGGTCTAAACATTCATGAATTACCTTGGCGTCGATTACGGAAGAAAACGAGTCGGCCTCAGTTTTGCAGAGGGAGAATTGGGCATTGCCGTACCCTTGCCTGCTATTGTGAATCAGCAAGCAGGCTCCATTTTTGAAAAAATCGGTCAATTGGCCAAAGAACGCAGAATCGGGGAGCTGGTCATCGGCTACCCCCTGCACATGGATGGCCGCAAAGGGAAACGCACCGATGAGGTTGATGAATTTATTCGAGGCCTGGAAAAGAGACTGAACCTCAAAGTGCATCGGGTGGATGAACGCTTGAGCACATCCAAAGTAGAATCCGACTTCAAGGCCATGGGAAGAAAAGTCTCCAAAAAATCAGGAGAAATCGACTCCAGTGCAGCCACACTCATCCTCCAGGACTTCCTGGAACAAAACCAACTCACCCAGGACTTCCCGGAACTGGGATTTGACGATGAGTGACCAACCGCAAGTGAAAAGGTGGAAAGGAGTTTGTGCGTACGACGGGACAGACTTTGAGGGCTGGCAAAGCCAACCACGCGGAAACACCATTCAGGACATCCTCGAAGCCCGGCTTTCCACAATCTTCAAAAAACCCATGCGGATTCAAGGCAGTGCCCGAACCGATTCCGGAGTGCATGCCAAGCAACAGGTCTTCCACTTTGATGCCGAATGGAAACACCCTCCCGAAGCACTGTTCCGTGCCTTGATGAGTACACTCCCCGAAGGCATTCAGCTCAAAAGCCTCAAACCCGCCCCCAAAAGCTTTCACGCCCTACACAGTGCCAAAGGAAAACTCTACATTTACAAATTCTTTGAAGGCCAGGCCGATCCATTTGAATCCCGCTATTGCTGGTCCGTTGGCTGGCGAACTCTGGAAGTGGAAAAGATGCAGCAAGCGGCACTGCATTTGATCGGGAAACATGATTTTACTGCATTTTCCGCAACCGGAGGCAGCCCCGGTGACAATCCTGTAAAAGAGATCTACAGCATTGAAGTCCGCAAAAAAGGACCACGCATCAAGATCCTCGTCCATGGCAGCGGTTTCCTCTACAAAATGGTACGCCGCATTGCCGGAACTCTCTACAATGTAGGCCTCAACCGCCTCCAGCCGGAAAAAGTAAAAGGATTGCTTGAAAACAGGAAGCGTGAACTGATCATCCATACTGCACAAGCCCGAGGCCTATGTCTGGAAAAGGTTTATTATTAAATCAAGGAAGCCCGCTCTGGCAGCAATTCCTTGATGCCCTCTACCCTCGCAACTGCCTTTCCTGCTTCACCCCCCTGGATTCTACGGCGACACTGCGCTACCTGTGCAATGATTGCTTTCAGCAAGTAGAAGTCTTCAATCCACCACAATGTCACCGATGCGGACTCCCATTTTACGGAACCGTCACCACATCCAGAGATTGCCCACACTGCAAGGAACTGGAGCCCCACTTCGGAAACGGGCAAACCACCTTTCGGCTTCGCAGCCCCATGCGAGCACTGATCCACGCTCTCAAATATGGAAAAGGCCACTACGCCTTGCCCGACCTGGTGAAAGTTGCACTCCAAGCTCCCAAAACACGAGAATTTCTGGAAGGAGCCGTGCTGGTACCCGTTCCCCTTCATCCATGGAGACAATTCAAAAGAACATTCAACCAGAGTGAACTCCTAGCCAAAACCCTCTGCAAAGAACTGGACAACACACGGGTGGAACTCCTTCTGAAAAGAACCAAGTGGACCAGCACCCAAACCCTCCTCACACACCAGGAAAGACAAAGAAATCTGAAAAACGTCTTTGCCATAAATACACAAACCCCCATCGATCCAAACCAAAGATACGTGGTGGTGGACGACGTTTTTACCACCGGAGCCACCCTCAACAGTTGCTGCAAAACAATGCGACAAGCCGGGGCTACTAAACTTGACATTTTCGCATTAGGGCATGGATAATGTCAGCAACCATCTTCTTTCATGCCACTATTCGGGACAAAATATTCCACACTCAAAGTAGAACAAAGAAGCCGCGACCGTATCCCCGAAGGATTTTACGTAAAGGACCCACT
>CAYSOI010000002.1:15768-27804 GCA_964432425.1 uncultured Opitutales bacterium
GCCAGCATGGGCTCCGTGGCAGGAGAAAAAATCACCCGTGCCATTGAGTACGGAGAGGAACACTCCATGCCGGTCATCGTCGTCTGCGCCTCAGGAGGTGCCCGCATGTACGAAGGCATCCTCAGCCTGATGCAAATGGCAAAAACCAGTGCCGCCCTCGCTCGCCTCGCCAACAAAGGCATCCCCTACTTTTCCATTTTAACCAACCCCACCATGGCCGGAGTCATGGCCAGCTTTGCCTCTCTGGGAGACCTGATCATCGCAGAACCCGGAGCCCTCATCGGCTTCGCCGGACCCAGAGTCATCAAAGAAACCACCCAACAAGACCTCCCCGAAGGCTTCCAAACCTCAGAATTTCTCCTCGAACACGGCCTCATCGACCAAATTGTCGAACGCAAGGACATGCGTGAACGCCTCATCTATTTCCTCGACACCTTCACCTACAGTGCAAGACAAGCCGAGAAAAATGTGTCCAAGCCCGTATCCAAAAGAGCACCCCGTAAAAAAGCCCAACGCAAGGCATCCTGAGTAGGGAATAGGCAACCTGCCACAGCGATCCATCACCCACTCCAACCGGAGCCTTCGGGTGGATAGCCGGGGATACGGCCCTCGTCGACTTCGATCATGTCGGCAAAGGAGAGGAGATCATCACGGTCTTCCAGACCCATCTTCCGTTTGGTGGCCATGAGGGATTCGCGGCCCATTTCACTCATTCCCATTTGGGTAACCTTTCGATTCCAAACATGGACTTTGAGGTCCTCTGGAAAGATTTTCTGAAGGCGGGCATCGACTTCCTCAGGTGTTTCGCTGCTGCGAACAATTTCGATGACTTCTTCAGGCTCCACTCCAAGATGCAGGCAGAGGAAACCATCAAATCCACGGGTAAAGTTTCGCTGATAGCTTTTGGGTAGTTCGCCAGCCAGATGCTTGCGAATCTTGGCCAGGAAACGCGGCAAGTGCAGAAGACCGCAGGCATGCGGGATGTAGGGAGAAGGCAAATCCCGAAGGATTACACCGGTTGGACCAAGTTCAGTGGTGCTCATTTGAGGATGGTAGTCACTTTTTCTGCAATGCAGCCAGAAAAAAGAGGAATGGGGAAGGACTGGATAGCCTGGCCTTCGTGGAAATATTGAGAATGTGCGACGGACTTTCCTGCCCTTCTGAGGTATTTTGGCGTTTCGATGGTTGCCTTTGTGCAAAACGCCTTCATTGAAAACCATCTCCTTTTTCAAATGAAGACGATCTGGCGAGTTTCCAATTATCTGTTTGCGTACAGGAATTTGTTTATCCTGACCATTCTCATGGCCATTTGCATGACGGCCTTGTCCATCAGTGTGCCCCAAGTCATCCATTATGTGATCGATAGAATCCTTTCCGTGGAGGGCCAACCCGGTGCATCAGAAACCACATCGGGAACTATCGACATGGACACGTTGCTCTGGGGTTTGGTCACCATTGCCGGAGCTTATTTATTGCGGGAAATTTTTAACTGCCTGCGAATCCGGATCAACAACACACTGGAGCAAAGAGTGTTGATCGATCTTCGTCGTGATCTTCATGCCAAACTTCTCGACCTGCCCGTTACCTTCTATGATCGTCGAAAGAGCGGGGATATCGCATCGAGAGTGATCGAAGATGTGGCCAGCGTGGAGAGAGCCATTCTCGACGGTACGGAGCAGGGGACCGTGGCCTTGTTGTCCATTCTTGGGATCTCCGTGGTCATGTTTTTTCAGGAACCCATTATGGCTGCGGCTGTTTTTCTGCCACTCCCTGTTCTGATCTTTGCTGGCTCCAGGTACTTCAAGGCACGGCAAAAGAATTGGCGGGATGTACGGGATGCGACCGGCGATCTCAATAGTCATTTGGTGGAAGACATTCAGGGCAACCGTCTCATCCATGCCTTTGCTCTCAAGAACCGGGAGAAAGAAAGATTCCATGATAAGAGTGAAACCCTGCGGCAGAAGACCCTCAAAGCAATGTTTCAATGGTCCGTCTATAGCCCGACAACCAGTTTTATTACCAATCTGGGAAATACAGGCGTAGTAGGTATTGGCGGGTATTTACTGGCCACAAATCATCCAGGGTTCTCCCTGGGAGAATTCTTTGCCTTTCTCTTCTATGCCAACATGTTTTACGAGCCGGTTCGCCAGCTCAATAACCTCAATAACATGCTCAGCGAAGGGAAGGCTTCTGGAGACCGGGTCTTTGAAGTCCTCGATTATCCGATCACGATCCGTGACGATAGCAAAGCCCAGGATTTTCCCAAAGGAGACATCCATGTGAAGATGGAGAATCTGAGCTTCTGCTACCCGGAGAGGGCACCTGTGGTGGAGAATCTCAATCTGGAGCTCAAGCCCGGCACAGTGACTGCATTGGTCGGCCACACGGGAGCGGGCAAGAGCACCATCGCAAATCTTCTCCTGCGATTCTACGACGTGGAAGAGGGAACCGTGACTCTCAACAATGTGGATGTCCGTAAGATCAAGCTTGGCCAACTTCGTTCCAACATTGGCAGTGTCCCTCAGGAGCCCTTTCTCTTCGATGCAACCGTGGCGCAGAATCTTCAGTTTGGAAAACTGGATGCCTCAGAAGAAGAGCTTAAGGAAGCTCTCCAGTTTGCCAGAGCCTGGGACTTTGTCCAACGCCTCCCCGAAAAGCTGGACACCCGAATCGGAGAACGGGGAGTACGGCTCAGCATGGGGGAAAAGCAACGCCTTACGATTGCCCGGCTCTTTCTGCGAAATCCACCTGTCCTGATTCTGGATGAAGCGACTTCCAGCGTGGATAGCATCACAGAACGCAAGATCCAGGCCGCTCTGGATGAACTCTTTGTCAACCGTACCACACTAGTGATTGCCCACCGGCTGTCCACAGTGCGCAGGGCAGACCTCATTGTCGTCCTCGAACATGGTCGTATTCTGGAACAAGGTTCTCACGAACAATTGCTCAAAAAGGATGGAGCCTATGCTGAATTGTGGAGGCATCAACAGGACCACATTCCTGAGGAAGATCTACACCTTAGCCCTGAAAAAACCAAAGCTTGACGCTCACCGAAAAAGCTTCTCAAATTTAAGTGTTAATTCCCCCTAACTGAAACCTTCTCCCGTAATTATGGCATCTGTTCAAAGTGCAACCAAAGCTCTCATTGTAAAAAATGATATGGGAGTGCATGCACGTCCTGCAGCCATGATCGTCCGTGTGGCCAATCGTTTCACCTCCGATCTCTTTGTAGAAAAGGACGATGAAGTGGTGGATGGCAAAAGCATCATGGGGCTGATGATGCTGGCGGCAGGCAGCGGTGCCACCATGAATTTTACAGCAGAGGGGGAAGATGCCGAGCAGATGCTCATCGAGATTGAAGATCTGTTCGAAAGTAAGTTTGATGAACAGTAAGCAGGGATCCTGTTACATCATCTTCAGGTAAAGCAGGGCATTGAGTGTCAACGTGTGGGAAATCTGTAGATTGCTGGCCCACTCAAAAACTTCTTCAAGCGGCACAGTTTTGACCAGGATTTCTTCATGCTCATCCAAATCGATGGAGTGAGTACACTCTACGTTTTCTACCAGTGCAAAATGGCAACGGTTCCGAAGAATGGCAGGATTTGGGGAGCAATGGCCGATGATCCTGGCATTCTGTCCTTGAAACCCGGTCTCTTCCCTTAGTTCACGGACTCCAGCTTCCAAGGGGTTTTCTCCGGGATCAATAATCCCGCCCGGGATTTCCCAGGACAACTCCCGGGTGGCAAAACGATATTGCTGAACCATGACCAACTCACGCTTCGGCGTCAGGGCCAGGGTGTTCACCCAGTCATTGGACCCGATGGTATAAAAGTCGCTCCTGCGACCATCCTTGGGATGGAGGCAGTGCTCTTTGAATACTTCAAAAACCCGGCATTCTGCAATGGACTCCTCGGAGAGCGTCTCCCACTTCGAAGGTTCTGAAGATGAACCAGAGTGTGTGCCTGCTGAGCCTTTCATAAAAGGAGCAGTTTAGGGCGCAGGTATGATGATTTTAGACCCGATCTGAAGCTTCCTTGCATCCAGGCCCTGATTGGCAGCTTCGATCTTTTGCAGGGATACCCCATACTTTTTGGAGAGAGCGGACAAGGTTTCCCCGGATTTGAGAATGTGCAGTGTGCCTCCGGGAGGAACAGTAAGGGTGGGCTCTGGTGGGCGAGTGGGTGTTGCGACTGGAGGAGGAACCGGAGTTGGTGCAGGAGTGGTTCTTGTTCCTGTATTGGTGTTGGTAGAAATACCAAGCCTCATATTGTCAACTTTCGCCCGTAAGGCGTCCAACTCTGACCTCAATGCTCCGACTTCATGTTCAAATGCAGAACCACCTCCAGCGTTAAACTCAGAGGGCACTGTACTTTGTTGAGCCACGCTTTGCTCTACCGCTTCCAAACGTGTCAGGATGTTATCCACACCAACACCTCCATCAATGCTGGTTGGCTCAATCCCGGCTGTGTTCGGATCCTGCTTGGTCTGCATGATCGCCACAAGACTCAATATCAACGATAGTGAGCCCAGGATGACTGCAATTAAAAGCAACAAAGGCTTGGGTTGTTCTTTGTCCAGATCCGCCAGCACCTCATCATTTGGCGAATTTTCCAGAATTGATTCCTCTTCCATTTCACTCATTGGATCGAATTTTTATGAAGATTGTTCAGTCTCGGGCAAGAGGGAAATGAAATAGGTTCCTGGTTCTTTGTGCTTTGTTCGATGTGATTGGCTTTCTGTTCTGTGTTTTCCCTTTCCCTGCCATAGGCCCGGGAACCCTAAAGAAAAGTCTTAATACCCCTTCACTTTGAAAAGGCTGGTAACACTGGAATGGTTATGAATCCGAAGGATGGCTTCTCCAAGGAGGCCCGCTATGCTGACCACAGAGATGGGCAAGCCATTGGGCTCAATCGGCACAGAATTGGTGGTAATCAATTCATCAAGGATTCCCTCATTGGCTTGTAAACGATCATAGCCTACCTTATTGAGGACTCCATGGCTGACCAGAGCACGAACGGATTTGGCTCCTTTTTCCCGAACCAGTTTAGCTGCAGCAATGAGCGTACCGGCAGTCTCCGTCATATCATCCACCAGAAGTACATCCAAGCCTTCAACTTCGCCAACGAGGTTTATGGCCTGCACTGTAGTGGCGTTTGTTCGGCGTTTGGCGACCAGGCCAAAAGGGCAGTCCAGTATGTCCGCATAGGCGGCGGCCATCTTCATCCCGCCTACATCAGGAGAGATCACGGTCAAGTTTTCAGAGCGAAACTCTTCAAGATATTTGGCAAATACAGGGGATGCGTAGAGGTGATCCACCGGTATATCAAAAAAGCCCTGTATCTGTTGAGCATGCAGGTCCAGAGTCAAAATACGGTTGGCTCCGGCAGTCACCAGGAGGTTGGCAATCAATTTCGAGGTGATGGGAACACGAGGCTGATCTTTGCGATCCTGCCGAGCATACCCGAAAAAGGGGAGAACCGCTGTAATCCTTTGTGCAGAAGCTCTCTTAGCGGCATCAATCATGATGAGCATCTCCATGATATTGTGATTGGCCGGAGGGCTCGTCGATTGAATGATGAAAATATCTGAACCCCGGATATTTTCATTGATCTTCACGAAGGTCTCGTTGTCTGGAAACTGAGTCACGGTAGCTGCGCCAAGGGGAACATCCACATACTGGCAGATTTCTTCAGCCAGATTACGGTTCGAGCTGCCGGAAAAGATTTTAAGTGCGTTTTGACTCATTGTGGATCAGTGGGGTTAAGGTGCTCTTCCAGATTTTTTAGACGTTTGAAGACCTCTGGAAGGCGTTTGCTGAGAGTAGCGATTCGTTGAAATTCATAAAAGGGGAGGGCAGGCGTACCTCGTACTTTTTCCCCTGCTTCCATATCTCGGGTAAGGCCGGCTTGTCCAGCGACAATCGCACCATCGCCGATCTCCAGATGTCCGGCGATGCCGCATTGCCCTGCAAGCGTCACATATTTCCCCAGCTTTGTACTCCCACTGATGCCAGCTTGGGCAACAATAAAGCAGTGCTCTCCGATGGTTACGTTGTGAGCAATTTGTACAAGGTTATCGATCTTCGTACCGGTGCACACACGGGTCTCATGAAAACGGGCACGGTCAATCGTAGCATTGGCACCGACTTCCACGAAATCCTCCAGGACCACATTGCCAATCTGCGGGATACGGGAATGTACACCATTATGCGTGGTGTATCCATATCCGTCCGAACCAATGACACACCCAGATTGCAAAACCACTTCCTTCCCGAGTTCACAATAATCTTGCACGACCGAGTTGGCAAACAATCGGCAACCCGTCCCAATCTTTACCTTACGACCAACAAAAGCATTGGCCTGAAGATACACCCATTCCCCAATGGTCGTGTCTGCACCTACTACGCAGCCAGGGCCAATGTATGCACTGGGAGCAATATTGGCAGATTCATCGACTATGGCAGAGGGGTGGATTTCTCCACTGGGCTTGGCCCAAAACCTGGCTTCCAGCTCCAGGGCAATTTTAGAAAGGATTCGGGAAGGATCTTCTGTACGAACATAGACCTGATTTTCCCTGGGTTTGCCCTCATAATCCTTGGGGAGCAAGAGTATAGAGGCATGGCTACCAGCAACTTGCTTCCGGTATTTGTTATTTCCCAGAAATGATAAATCGCCTGCCTGGGCTTCCTGAAGCGAAGCAATGCCAGAAATATGCTGATCCGTAGTTCCGTCTACGTCAGGTTCTTCTGAAATTTCTATCAGGTGAGCCAGAGTAAAGGATATTTCCACTGAGTTGGCCTCCAGCTGAATCCCTTGTATGGGCTCTGAGCGTTTACTTTACCGAGTTGAGCCGGAGAAGCACCGACTGGGTAATGTCAAAGTGCTCGGAGGAGTAGAGCACGAAATCTTTCAGTGATTTGTTAAGAGCAAGGTCCGCCCCTTTTTCTTTGGCAATAACTTGTACCATATCCCGAACTTCACCCATGTGCAGCTCCAGCATGGTTTTGAAACGCTGTTTGAGAGTGGCATCCGTACGTTTGACATAGTCAAGTAGCTCCTGTTCTTTTTTGGCGATTTCGGCTTTCAGCTTTTCGAGCTCTTGTTTGGCTTGAGCAACAGCAGTTGGGCTGAGGGCTGGGTTTTTGGAGCGGGCTTCCTGCTCTCTGGCTTTGGTGACGAGCTTGCGGCCCTCTTCTTTGAGAATTTCAATTTCCTGCTGGGCGTTCTTCTTGGAGGATTCGAGTTTTTGCTGGGCAGATTGAAGTTTGGAGTAGTTTTTCAGAACCATCTCAATATCGACGGCAACGACCTTGGGAGTTGTGGCCACTTGTCCATTTACAAGTAACGTGCTGAAAAGAAAGGTGAGTAAGGTCAGTGTGGATTTCATAAGAAAGTGGGTAGAAGTTAATTGAGGTGAAAGTGAGATGATTAGAAACGAGTACCAAATGAGAAGTTAAATTCGTGCGACTGGTCGTTGTACTCATCGGTAGCCAAGGGAAACCCTAAGTCAAGCCGGAGCGGAGCTCCCATGACCATAATTCTAAGGCCAAGCCCCCAGTTGGAGTTGTAGTCGCTTGGGTCAAATTCAAATTCCTCTTCGTGGACAAATCCCGCATCGTAAAACATGGCAAAACGCAGGGGGTCCGCAATTTTGAAAGTGTACTCGAGGCTAAGCATTCCATAGGTATGGCCACCGATGGGATCATGGGTGACGGAATCCTTGGGACCCACGTCCCGATAGCCGAAGCCACGCAAGGTGTATGGCCCTCCAAGGAAGAATCGGTCAAAGAATGGAACAGTGGAATCATCTAAAGCTGAAATGAATCCGAATCGTCCCATTATGGACAAATTTTGTTCAAAAGCTTCAAGCGTCGGGATAAATTTTGCACTTCTGAGCTCTGTCTTCCAGTAGTCAGCATCCCCACCAAAAATGGAACCAGCCAACTCATTGCGGAGCTCAATCCGGCTTCCGGAGGTAGGGAACAGGAGATCCCCTCGCCGATTGTCGCGTAACAAAGTTCCCGTGACCTTGGAGACCAGCATCGGCAAGTCACTTTCATTGACGAATGTTTTGATGCTGGCTGGAGCATTGGCGTCCACATCGTAAATATCCACTTGATCGAGCTTATAACTCACACGACCTTCCACCATTTCAAAAAGCACTTTCCGAAGGAAGACTTCAAAACCGGCCCGGCGTTCGGAAAAGGGTCCATAAAACTCGGACTGACGACGGAAAAGCTCGAAACCTCCAGCCAGGCGTTGCTCAAACAACCAGGGCTCTTCCACATAGAGGACAAACTCATTACTGCGGGAGCCCAACTGGGCACGGAGACGGAATTTCTGCCCATCGCCCTGGAAAAGGTTACGCCAGTTAAAAAGGTCAAAGTTACTTTGGGTCACCTCGGCAAAAAGGATGGCTTTTTCCAAGGAACTGAAGCCAGCCCCGAAGGTGAGGTTCCCTGTTCGTGCTTCCTTCACAGTGATTCGCATGTTCCGACGCCCAGGCACATCTGTTTCCTCATCCACAATGTTCACATCCTCAAAGAATCTCGTGTTCATGAGACGCAGGCGACTGCTGTCCATACGAGTCATATCAAAGACATCACCGGGAGCCAAAGCCAGTTCCCGCATGATGACGTTGGTCTTGGTCTTTGTATTTCCCTGAATATTGATGGAATCGAGGAGAATCTTATCTCCTTCACGAATCTCATAGACGACATCAATGTCCCGGGTTTCAAGATTGGGGCGCCGGTTGGCTCTGACAACAGCGTCAAGATAACCACGGCTTCCATAGAATCTCCTGATATTTTCCCGATCTCCCTCCACTTTGCTGGGGACAAAGGGGTCGCCCTCTTCCAGCTGAAGACTGGTTAAAATCTCTTCGGTGGTGAAGATGGAATTACCCCGGATTTCCGTATTTCCCACGGAGTATTGGTTGCCTTCTTTGACTCGGAAAGTAACCAGTAACTTGCCGGGAGTGGGGTACTCCAACTGCACATCTTTTTCGGAAACCTGAACATCCAGATACCCTTTGTCCTTATAATATTCCCGAATTTTATCGATGTCTTCAGAGAGGGTCTCCTCCCTGTATTTTCCGGTGTTGCGAAAGACAGAGAGCAAGCCCCACTTCTTCGTACCCACAACATTCCTTAACTTGCGTTCCTTAACTTCAGTATTGCCCTCAAAAGCCACCCCTTTGATCTTGATCTTATCTCCTTCATCAATGTTGAAGACTACGGTGGCCCGTTCTTCTTCCTTAATGATTTCATAGTCGACCGAAACATTGGCATATCCCTTTTTCCGGTAAAGTTCCAAGAGGATATCACGATCATTTTTTAAAGTGAGTTCATCCAGAAATTCTCCTGGTGTGGAGGAAATTCCCTTCTCCTTATCCTTGTTGAAAAAAGAATTGGATTTTACTTTCTCATTCCCCCGGAAAATCGTGTTCTGAATCCGGTACTTGCTGTTGATATTGAGAACAACGTGGACTTTATTTTCGCCCATTCTCTGCACTTTTGCATCAATAAACTCAATGAGGTTGGTCTCGTAGAGCGTCCGGATAGACTGGTCCAGCTTTGCTGGGGAAAATGGACCTCCCTGGGAAAGTTGAATGTTGGCCAGAATGTATTCAGGCGTAAGCGACTTCGGCCCGGTAAAATTGATATCAATTCGTTCGATAACCGGATCGGCTTCCTTCTGCACCGGCACGATAGGCTGGGTTTGTGCAGATAGAGAAAAGGTTAGCAGAAGCGATACCATTGCCATCGCAAGATAAGACCAGGGAGCAACTGTTCTGGAGCGGGAGGGAGATAATGGGCTAGTGGGCATAATTCTCAAAACGGGTATACTGACGGATGAAGGAAAGGTTGACTGCCCCAACGGGGCCATTTCGTTGTTTGGCTACAATAAGTTTGATTTGATCGACGCTACCTAAAGGACCCTGCTGCACTTGTCCATCCCCTTCGTCATCTTCTGGGTCAGGTCTCTCGCCTCCCATTTCCTGGCGATGCAAGAGTAACACAATGTCTGCATCCTGCTCAATGGAGCCCGATTCCCGCAAATCTGAAAGCCGGGGATCCCGCTTTTCTTTTTCCATATCCCGATTGAGCTGACTCAAAACAACCACCGGCAATTCCAAATCTTTTGCCATGCCTTTGGTGGCACGGGAAATTTCCGCAATCTGTTGTTCACGGGAGATTTTTTTATCACCGGCTGTAATTAACTGAAGGTAATCGATGACAATCAGACCCAATTTCGGTTTCCCCTTATTGATCAAATTTTGGTTCAACCTTCTGGCCTTGGCCTTCATCTCGTAGATATTGATGGTGGAGGCATCATCAATCCAGATCGGAGCAGCCTTCAATTCCTGACCCATCTTCGCCAGTTCGACCTGATCGTCTTTGCTAGCAAAACCATCGCGGAGCCTCGACATACTGACTCTGGCCCGGCTGCAAAGGAGTCGGTAGGCCAACTCCTCCGAGGTCATCTCAAGACTGAAAATCAAGGAGGGAACAGGTTCGAGCATCCCGTGCGGACAGGCAGCGTTCTCGGCAAAATTCATCCCCAGACTGGTTTTGCCCACCGAAGGTCGTGCCGCCAACACAATCATCTGGCCGGAACGGAAACCACGAATCATCGCATCCAAATCCTTAAACCCACTCATGATCCCGCCTGCCTGAATATCCCGGTTGATCTGTTGAGCGACCAACTTGCTGGCGGCATCCATGGATTCCGTTATGGGTTCAGGTTGATCATTCGCCTTATCCGAACGTAAATTGAATAAACCCTGCTCGACCTTTTCAAAACAAAGGTCCACTTCGCTCGTAGGATCGTAGCAATCCTCAACCGTTTGGATGCAGGTTTCGATTAATTTACGGCGGGTCGACTTCTCATGGATGATCTCCATCCAGTGAGTGGCATGGACGCGGGTCTCAATCCGGCTGGTCAACCGATTGATATACTCCATACCCCCGACTTCTTCATAAGAGCCGAGGCTGCGCAGCTTGTCAGCTACGATCAATTCATCAATTTCCAGCTTATCCTCCCGAAGTAATTCAAGGAGAGCTTCAAAGATTAAACGATGAGCCGGCTTGTAGAAAGAATCGGGGGAGATATGGTTCTGAATACAGTCCGAAAGCGTCTCATGCCCACCTTCAATAATGCAGGCAGCCAGCAACCCTTCTTCTGCATCTACATCATGAGGACGTACCCGCTCTAGCGTACTTTGCAGAGTGACTGCTTCGGCCATGAGAGGGAAGAATGGAGCGCTGAAATTAGGTGAACCCGGAAAAGGAGGGGATTACTCCTCGTCTTCGTCGATTGGATTCTCAGAAACCACTTCAATATTCACGGATACCTGAATATCTGCATGCAGTTTCACAGTAATTTGATGACGACCCAATTCCTTGATTGGGCTGGCAAGGTTTACCTGCTTACGGTCAATTTCAATGCCATCTTCCTTGAGACGCTCAATGATATTAGGCACAGTAACGGAACCAAACATCTTACCGCCTTCACCGGTTTTGACAGCAATGGCAACCGTGGTCTTCTTCAACTGAGCGGCAAGACGCTCGGCTCCAGCAAGCTCTTCACGTTCACGTTCAATACGACGCTGATTGAGAGACTCAATGTAGCGACGATTGGATTGCGTCATTGGGACGGCCAGCTTCTTGGGAATAAGAAAGTTACGGGCATAGCCGGCACGTACTTTTACTTCGTCGCCCTCAGCGCCGAGTTTTTCAAGTGGTTTCAATAAGAGGACAGATTGTGTGGCCATAATTGTTGAATAGGTTATGATTAAAGTTTGGGTAGGGTTGGGATTGTCAGTAAAGCTTGATCAGTAAAAGAGCAGCAAAGGGCGGATCAGAATGGAACATCTTCATCCTCTTCCTGAGATGCAGCTGGAGCTGCGGGAGGAGGAGCAGAAGCAGTTGCCTCTGGAGGGGGAGGTTGAGAAGCGGGAGCCGCCGGTTGCTGGGCAAAGGGTTGTGGCTGCCCGGCTGCGGGTTGGGCCGCAGGGGGAGCATGGTATTGAGTA
>CAYSOI010000002.1:27904-40517 GCA_964432425.1 uncultured Opitutales bacterium
TCACGGCAATCCCAATTTTGCAGACCTGCTGACCATTTGGCGTTACCCGGAAATCCGGGTCTCTGGTCAGGTTTCCAGCAAGAATGACTTTATTGAAGGATGCCATAATTCAGAGTCTCCGTGAAAAGTAAAGGTGGGGCGGGAAATCGCTTAGTTGGCTCCGTAAACCACGACTCGGTCAATGGTGGTGTCCAGGCGAAGTTTTTCCTTGAGCGTGGAAGGGCCTTCGGTGCTGCTCTTGAAATCAATCTGCACATAAGGAGCTGAGACAAAGCCGCGAATGGGAGTACGGGCAAACTCCTTGATGCCGTGATTGTGAATTTTCACGACCTCGGCATCGATGTCACGGAGGGTTTCAGACAGGCGGGAAACAATTTCATCAATGGTTTCCGTGATGTCACGGGTATCCAGGACAAAGGTGGCCTGATAATTGCGTTGTTCGTTGTTACTCATGTTCGGTTATCTTTTCTGTTTATAAAATTCATGGCCTTGATGGGACCAAGTTCAATGACCATCTCCAAGGCTTGCTTCCATTGATCCAGTTTGGATTGTACCAATTCGTTTTCCTCACGGGAAAATTTACCCAGCACATGATCAGTAAGCTCCATGCCCTGGTGCTTCTTGGCTCCTATACCGAGGCGAAATCGCAAAATCTCTTTCGCTCCGTGACGGAGAATATCCGCAATCCCATTATGTCCTCCGGCACTGCCACGATCCGATAGTTTGAGAGTTCCCAGTGGTAGATTGATCTCATCATATGCCACAACCAATGAGCTGGCAGGCCAACGCTGATAACGCATTAGCTTGGAGACACTCTGTCCGCTGCAGTTCATGAAGGTTTGTGGTTTAAGGAGAACAAGCTTTTGGCCGGCTAATTCAATCGTGGTGATTTGCGACTCAAAACGTTTCTCGGTTTTCCAGGGTTGTTGTTGGGTTTGGGCAAGATGATCGAGAAAAAGGAAGCCGATATTGTGACGGGTGGATTGATACTTGTCGCCTGGATTCCCCAAGCCAATGACAGCATGAATTCCGTTGGCAGAATGGGTCGGCAGGTCGAGTTCCTTTTCTTTTATAAATATGTTGAATGGCCAAATCGCCAAAATCAGGACTCTTCTTCAGTTGCTTCTTCGCCTGCAGCTTTTTCCGCTTCCTCTGCTTCAGCAGCCGCACGACCACCAGCAGATCCGGTACAAGTAGCAATGAGCTGGTCATCGTCGAGTAAGACCTGAACTCCTTCAAAAACGGAGAGGTCTTTTACAGAAAGGGTATCTCCAAGATTCAGTTCGGAAATATCCAGCTCAAAAGTAGAAGGCATATCCTTTGGCAAACAACGAACCGGGATTTCAGAAGTAAGCTGCTGCAAAATACCATCGTGCAATTTTACACCAATGCTCTCTCCGGTCAGCACCACACCGACAGAGGTGGTAAATTCCTTATCCTGTGCCACTTCGAGGAAGTCAATGTGCACAAACTTCTGGGAAATCGAATTGCGTTGAACATCCTTGATGAGCGTAAGAGCCGTGTTTCCACCCTCTTCATTCAACTCAATCAAAGAGGAGGTTCCGCCCATTTCCCGACGAAGGTCAAGGAACGCTTTTTCAGGCACGGAGCAAAGACGTGAATCGCCATCCTGGTATATGATTGCGGGAATTTTTTCCGCATTGCGTAATTTGCGTACTTTCGAACGTCCACGTTCTTCACGTGAGAGAACATCTAATTTCAGTGTATTCATGCTGTCTGGAGCTTAGCGGGGGAGAGGGTAGAAATCGGGTAAATTCACCCGACGAAAAATTTGGAACGCGAAAACATAGGCGTCGCCTTCCTTTTGCCAAGTAAAAACCCAACTTTTTTTCAGCCGGTCGCAGGGCGCCATTTTTTCCCTCTACTGTAAGCATTTTCACTCAACCTTGACGCGTCACTGGCTCCCTCTCAAAGTTTGCATTCCTAAAATCCACAGACATTAAATGAAAACCCTCCAACTCCTCCTTCTCTTCTCACTTATGAGTACATTGACACATCATTCTGCCGAAGCGGCTGACCGTTTCTTCGAAATGCGTACCTACACCACCAACGAAGGAAAACTCTGCGATTTGCACAAACGTTTCCGCGATCATACCAATCGACTTTTCAAAAAGCACGGGATGGAACTTGTGGGATACTGGACACCAACAGACAAGGACGAAACTTTGGTCTACATCCTGGCTTACCCAAGCCACGAAGCCCGTGAGAAATCCTGGGCAGCATTCCGGGCAGACCCTGATTGGCAAAAAGTCTACAAACAATCCCATATTGATGCTGACGGCAAAATCGTCAAAAAAGTAGACAGTGTGTTTCTGAATCCTACCGATTATTCCCCGATCAAGTAATCTCATCGTGCCAGCAGAGCCGACAAAACCCTTCCTGTGAAAACTACCGCTCTGCTATTCTGAGCACTCGATTGGTAAGAATGGAGCCGCAAGCCAGGAAGAAATCACTCCTCCAGATGACAGGCCTTCAAGTGGGTGCTGGAGGTTGCTGGACGTAGGAGAGGCAGAGACCGGGAACACTCGTCAAAGGCCTTTGGGCAACGTGTGTGAAATGGACAGCCGGAAGGTGGATGAATCGGGGAGGGGACATCGCCTTCCAGAATTTGCCGACTCGTCTTTCGTTCAGGATCGGGTTTCGGAATGGCGGAAAGTAGGGCTTGTGTGTAGGGATGAGTGGGCGAATGATAAATGGTTTCCGCATCGGCAATTTCCACAATTCGCCCCAGATACATGATGGCAATGCGGTCCGAGACATGTTTGACTACCGCCAGGTCATGGGAGATGAACAGGTAGGCGAGGCCAAACTCCTGCTGCAGATCCAGAAGAAGATTCAGAATCTGACTTTGAATGGAGACATCCAGGGCCGAGACTGGTTCATCACAAATGATCAACTCTGGACGAAGAGCCAACGTTCTTGCAATTCCTATTCGCTGCCTTTGTCCTCCGGAAAACTCAAAGGGAAACCGATTGGCCGCAGCGGCATGCAAGCCCACCTTTTCCAACAATTCGTCCACCCATTTTTTGCGTTCACCACGAGTGCCAAGATTGTGGATGAGGTAGGGTTCCTCAAGAATGTTGGCTACGGTCTGGCGTGGATTCAGCGACTCATACGGGTCCTGAAAGATCATCTGGATCTTCCGGCGGTAAGGTTTGAGTTGACGGCTGGAAAACCCTCCGATCTCTGTACCGCCAAACTGGATACTGCCATCCGTGGGCTTAAAGAGTCGGGCCAGAGTTTTGCCCAAAGTCGATTTACCGCACCCGCTTTCGCCAACCAGACCCAAGGTTTCACCAGGTTTGATGTGGATATCGACACCATCCACCGCTTTACAGAATGCTTTTGCCCGTTGGAATACCCCACCTCGCACCGGAAAGTGCAGCTTCAAATCCGAGGAAGCCATAATGGGCGATGATCCGTTGATGGAAGAGTTGGATACCGCCTCTCCCTCTCCATTTTTTGTAAAGTTGGATTGCCCCTCATTTGTACATACCGGGCATGCTTCCACCCAATGCCCTTCGGTAATCTCCTTGTAGACGGGCCGCTGCTGCAACAACGCATCGTCATGCGTCCGACTGCTTCGAGGGGCAAACCGGCAACCGGGATTCATATCCTGAAGAGATGGCACAATGCCCTCAATCGTTTGAAGTTGGGTCTTGGGGATACCTTCGAGCCTGGGAATGGAGGCCAGTAGACTTTGGGTGTAGGCATGCCGGGGATTGGCAAAAATGTTACCCACCGGAGCCCGTTCCACAATTCGTCCGGCATACATCACACAGACCTCGTCACAAGTCTCCGCAATCACTCCCAGATCATGGGTAATGAGGATCATTCCCATTCCCAAATCCTTTTGCAGTTTTTGAATCAGCTCAAGGATCTGGGCCTGAATGGTGACGTCCAACGCTGTGGTCGGTTCGTCGGCGATGACAAGTTCCGGCCCACAAGCCAGAGCGATAGCAATCACCACCCGTTGCCGCATCCCTCCGGATAGTTGGTG
This sequence comes from uncultured Opitutales bacterium, assembly GCA_964432425.1. Lineage (GTDB taxonomy): Bacteria > Verrucomicrobiota > Verrucomicrobiia > Opitutales > JABJCN01 > JAYPDO01. The sequence continues at coordinate 31,926 of CAYSOI010000002.1, forward strand.
TGGATACTCGGAAACCCGAATTTCCGGGGAAGGAATCCCCACCTTATCCAGCAGCTCAATGGATTGCCTCCATGCCTCCTCGGGTGTAATCGCTTTGTGTAGAAGAAGTCCTTCCGAGATTTGCTGGCCGATCCGCTGCACAGGATTCAAGGCCGTCATCGGCTCCTGGAATATCATGCTGATCCGATTTCCCCGAATCTTTCGGATGCCTTGCTCATCCAGGGTCCGTAGATCCATCCCATCAAACAACACTTCTCCACCGAGGATGTGCCCCATGGGCTGAGGCAACAGTCGCAGGATCGACATCGCGGTCACACTCTTCCCGCAACCACTTTCTCCAACAATCCCAAGAGTTTTCCCGGCATGAACGTCAAAGGAGATGCCGTCCACAGCCGTCACCCGGCCTTCGTCGGTATCGAAGGCACTGACCAAATCCTTAACTTGCAACAATGGGGGCATCACTCTGGACGCAGTCCATAGGGGTCGTGAACTTTGATGACCTTCTCAAAAGCCTTTCCTGTATCCAATGCTTTTTGAGTCTCTTCCTTCGCCTTTACATCAATCCAATGCAGATGAAATTCTACGGGTTCACGGCTTTCCTTTACATCAAAAGTTTCCGGGAACTTAACCCAACGCCAGTGACCAATTCGGTACCAAGGTTTGTACCATCCAGGAATAAAAGCGGCTTCCTCATGCAAGGCTTTCAATAACTTATGAGACAGTTCTGTGATTTCGTCCAGAGATTCAGATCTACGATACTTGACGATCATTTGATCAATTTCCTTCACCGCTGTATTGGTGGAATTATTGGTCTGCACTTTGGGAGTCAGATTGTCCTTCAGCGTTCCATCCGAATTGTATTTGTCATCCCCTTTTTCTTCGTAGGCATTGTCAGAATGATAGGTCTCCCAAAAGCGGGGATACATTTCTACAGAAACATTCAAGGCCCCAAAGGCAATCTGGTGATTCTTTTCGTCGATCTTTTTCCATGCCGCGGTCAGTTCCAGAATTTCCAGGTTTAATTCAAGACCGGCTTTGGGAGCTTCCTGTTTGAGTACTGTCAGCACATCCTCCACCCGTTTGTAGCCTGTTGTCAGGGTAAAGGAAAGCTTTTGCCCCTGCTCATTGACCAAGATTCCATCCGGCCCCCTTTTGGTAAAACCAGCCTTGGCAAAATATTCCAGAGCCTTCTCCACATCAAACCCCCTTGCCCGCAGAGTTGGATGACTTCTGGGCCCATACCCATCAGCCACTGTATTCATCCGGGCGTAATCTCCACGAAATACTTTTTCAATGACCAAGTCCCAGTTCATGGCGTAATTGATCCCCGTACGGATGTCCCGGTTATTCAGTAAGGGCTGGGCAGTGTTGATCCGCAAACCCCAGGTGGGTCGTGGAATTTCGTTATAAAAGGTAATTTTGTGGATGTATCCATTGGCAACTTGCTCGGCGTCATCAGGCAATTTATCATAGTAAAATTCCGGAAGGGCTAAGCCAAAGATATCAAGCTCACCCTTCTTAAATAATTCGAAAACTTTGGTAGGATCCCGAACCACGGTGACTTTGATCTTCTCAGGATTAAAACGGTTTTTGTAGAACGTTTTGTCATTGGCCCACCAGTTAGGCACACGGGTCAAAGTGATGGAACTGCCCTTTACAATATTTTCAGTGAGGACTTGATAGGGTCCGGTGGTCGGCTCCATCTTCCAATCATAATCCTTGAGGTAAAACTCATCCAGTTCCTCATAGAAATGCTCTGGAATAGGACGTACCCCACTGACCTTCTCGATAATATCCGGTTTCGCTTTCCAGTATGTTATGGAAATGGTGTGCTCATCATAAATAGTAATGTTGGGGAATTTATCCTTGCTGTAAAAATCACTGTACCAGGGAGCTGTAATGTGTGGGCTCCGCATAAAATATTGGTGAAAGAAGTAGTCTGTAGCCCGAACAGGTTTACGATCAGAATAGCGGGCGTCGGGATCCAGCTTGAAGTAGACAGTCTTGCCATCTTTTCCAATGGCCCAGGACTTAGCCAAACCAGGGTAATCTCCATCTCCGTTGGGATAGGGGTTCGTCAGCAACATCGTGTTGCTGTCATGAATGTGTCTGCGAAAGGAGCCATTGGCATCTGGACCAACAAAGCGAAGAGTACGTGGAAAATCTCCAGTGTACTCCTGGAACGTGCCACCTTGTACGGCATTGGGAGACGCGAAAGGCTTAAGGTCACTACCATCTAACCACTCCAGATCGTTCGGTATATCGTCTGGAGTCGCTATTGTATAAAATTCTGGGTTGGACTCATAGTGCTCCCGAACAACTTCTGTGCAGTGATCGAGTGTCACAGTTGGACTTGAGCTGGAAGTGGCCGATGTTGAAGTTTGCGTACTACTGTTCTGCGAGGTCTTTGCTGAGGCAATCGCCAGCGGAGCATCTCCCCATTCCCTCTTCAGCTCCTGTGCCATTTCCCGGCCCATCTCTCGGCCCATTTCCCTGGCGATTTCCTTGAGTGCGGCCTTTTGCTTGGGATCAGTCAGGTCAATGGTGGTTCCCGATTGTGAGGGTGGGGGACCTTGTGGACGCTGAGGTTTGGGAGGGCTGCAATTGGTGAAAACAAGAAAGACCAGGGAGAAGCAAAGAGTTGGGATGAATCGGGTTTTCATGACAGGCAAAATTCAGGTTCAAGAGGGGGAATGCGTCGACTCGACGAGCTTACGGAAGGAAGGTTTTTCAGGATGTTTGTAAAAGGCAGTACCGGCGACAAAGGTGTCCGCTCCGGCATCTCGACAACGCGTCCAATTTTCAGTGTTTACCCCTCCATCGACTTCAATGCGAAAGTTAAGACCTCTTTTGTCACGTTCTTTGGCAAGGGTTTCAATTTTTGGAAGCTGGTCTTCCATGAAGGCCTGTCCTCCAAAACCGGGGTTCACGGTCATGACCAGGGCAAGGTCTGCCAATTCAAGGTAGGGGAGGACCTCCGAAATATCGGTTGGTGGATTGAGGACAATGCCGCTTTTGCAATCCAGTTGCCGGATACGTTGAAGTGTGTTTACCGGATTCGGTGCCACCTCGACATGAATAGTGATGGAGTCCGACCCCGCATTGGCAAAGGATTCGATAAATTGATCCGGGTCTTGGATCATCAGGTGAGTATCAAAGTACAAACTCGACCCCCCCCGTAAATCGGCAACCGTCTGCGGCCCGAAGGAGATGTTGGGAACAAAGTTTCCATCCATCACGTCGATATGAACCCAGCTCACCCCCGCATCCTCTGCGACCTTCAAAGAAGCGGCTAAATTGGCATGATTTCCAGCAAGAAGGGAGGGTGCCAGTAGCGGGGTGTTCATAAAAACTAATGCGGCAACAATCTTACCAGACGGTGGTCACATCTTCGTAGATGTTGTTGGCTAGATTTCTGGCCAACAAAGGAAGGTTTTGACGCTCACGTTCAGGGAGTTGATCCGTTCCAAAACTTTGGATGGTTTGCCGGAAAGGCCGGTCCTTGAAGTACACGTCCCCTGTACGATTGTCCACCAGGGTGGCTTTGGCGGAAAGGTTGAGATTGAAGGAAGCTGGCTCACCGGTGTCACGTGGATTGAAGGTAGCTCCCTTTCGGAAATATTTATCCAAGGTGATCTCCAGTGTCGCATCTGCAACTCCTTCATTGCCAAGACGCACGGGGCTTCCTCCTGTGGCAAAGGCTTCGCGAACAGCTCGGGTCATGTGCCCCTGCATTTGAGGTGCATAGGTATCGTTTTTAACTACGGCGACATGAACACTCTGAAATGGGGGTCCCTCCGGGAGGCCCAGCTGATAGGTTTGGCAGGCCGTCGGCAGAAGAAGCAGCAGAGGAGCTGCCAACAGCCTCCGACGAGTTGTTTTTTGAGCAGGCATCATCAAAAGCTTAACGGAAAGATGTGTGGTATTACTGACCAAAGGGGTTGCGAAATGTACCAGTGGGCTTTTCTCCACGATTGATTGCCTCAATCTTGGCCTTGGCAATTTTGGCGGCTTCGGAATCTGGAGCCACCGTAATGGTTTCGTTGTAGAAGTTCAGAGCCGCACGTTGGTTCCTGCGATAGGTGTAGTAAAAATCTGCGGTAATGAGCTTGTTCTGGGCATAGATTTCCCGCATCCGAACAAGGGATTTTTCTGCATTAGCCACCAAGGGGCTATCTGGATAAAGGATCAAAAAGTCTTCGTAGTAATTAATGGCCTCAAGGGTGGCTCCCTGATCATAAGTTGGGCCTTTCACCAGAGAGGCGTAGATGTCAGCCAATTGCAAATGAGCCTGGGCCGCCAGAAGGCTCTCGGAATGGTTGTTGACCAGAAGATCCAGGGCATCAATGGCCGCATCATTGTCCTTTTGCTTCTGGGCAATTTTGGCTAGGTTCATCAGAGCCAGCGGAGCCGTCTTGCTGTAAGGTCCATTGTCGTAGACTTTCTCCATGAACTCCTTGGCTTTGTCATAATTCTTGAAACCGGGCAGAACCCACAGGATTTTCCCTCTGGCTCCTCCCATTAGAGCCTCTGCCAACTCGTATTGACGGGCAAGGGTTTCATCAAAGCCAGGATACGCCGGGTAGTTATCAATGATGGCCTGAAAGGCATCGAAGCTCTTGTCCCACTTACGGGTATCCCGGTAAATTTCGCCCATTCTGGCAAAAGCATTGGGGGCAGCATCGGTATGCGGATAATCCTTGGTGATCTTTTTGTATCTGCGTAAAGCCTTACTGAAACTGCCTTTCTGCTGTGCCCCTTTGCCTTCTTGATAAAGGTCAAAGGATGCACGTTGTTCCGCTTGAGTTGGAACAACATTGGCAAATTCTTTGTCTTTGCCAAAGATCTTAAGGGGATTGAGGCTCAAGTCTGCATGACTGGCCACGGGGAAAACTGCACAAAGCAATGTACAAATCAGAAGGTAGGTAGATTGTGTTTTCATAAAGTCAGGAGGGTTTATGCCACTTAATTAAAGATGCACCCCAGGTAAGGCCTGCTCCAAAAGCAATGCAAAGAACAAGATCGCCTTTCTTGACCAGACCTTTCCGGCAGGCTTCGTCAAGAGCAATGGGGATGGATGCTGCAGATGTGTTCCCATAGGATTGCAAATTGTTGTAAAATTTGTCCTTGGGAATTTCAAGGCGTTCCTGAATGGTGTCAATGATCCGAATATTTGCCTGGTGAGGAATGACTCGGTCAATTTTGGAAATATCGAGGTTTTGACGCTCCAGGAGTGAAGTCGCGGCCTTCCTCATATTTCGGACGGCATGTTTGAAAATCTCCTTACCCTTCATTTTCAGAAAATGGTTACGAGCATCAATGGATTCTCCCGTTGCAGGCATACGGCTACCTCCGCCTGGCATATGCAACAGGGCTTCATGAGAGCCATCAGCATGCAAGGTGCTGTCAAGTACACCAACGTCTGGTTCATCGACCCGACTCAACACAGCGGCGCCGGCGCCATCTCCAAACAGGACACAGGTCTTGCGGTCTTCCCAATCAATAATACTCGATAACTTCTCCGCCCCGATAATCAGAGCATTCTTATAGCGGCCACTTTCCAGCATTGCCGTTGCCAAATCCAGAATGTAGAGAAAACCGGAACACGCAGCCTCCACGTCAAAGGCGGTGATTTTCTCCAGCCCCAGCTTTGCCTGCACAATACAGGCAGTGGAAGGGAAAGGCATATCCGGCGTAATGGTCGCCACAATCAGCAGATCAATGTCTTCTTTTTTCAATCCGGCATCTTCGATCGCCTTGGCTGCGGCGGCAACTGCGAGATCGCTCGTGTACTCATTTTCCGCACAAATCCGGCGTTCGGAAATTCCGGTGCGGGTTTTAATCCATTCGTCTGATGTATCAACTATACTGCTGAGCTCATCATTCGTCAGGACTTTCTCAGGTAAATAAGCACCTGTTCCTCGGATGATTACAGATCCGTTTGTGGCTGGCATGGATAAAAAATTCGGAAGGGAGATCAGGCAACAGACTGCGGTTCGGACAGCTCTTGTAAATCCTGCATTATGTTATTGGCGATTCGAACATCATGGGCAATGCCCTCAATCAAATCTTGTTGCAGGAGTTCCTTGGCGATTTTTATGGCACTTGCAAAGGAAAAGCGGTTTGAGGAACCGTGAGCCTTGAGAACATGCCCCTTCAAACCAAGCAGGGGAGCGGCACCAAATTCTTCCGGATCCAGTCGCTTTTTCATCGAACGAAATGCACCCTTGGCCAGTAAGGCTCCGGTTTTGCGGATAGTATTTCCACCAAGTTCTTCCCGCAAGATTCCCTGAATCGCACGGAAAAGGGACTCACTGCCTTTTAACAGAATGTTCCCGACAAACCCGTCGCATACCACGACATCCACAACATTCGACCAAATTTGGAATCCCTCTACCAACCCATGGTAATCAATTACATCCCGTGAAGCCTGCAAAAGTTTATGGGCTTCACAGACACGGGTTCCCCCCTTGCCTTCCTCTGTCCCAATGCTCAGTAATCCAACCTTGGGCTTGGCAATATTGTGAGCCCCTCTCATGTAATGCATCCCCAGAATCGCATTGTGAACAAGATGCTCCGGCTTGGACTCTGGATTCGCCCCCGCATCAATCAGGCACCATTTGCTATTTCGTTCCGTTCCGGGCATAACAGTGGCCAAGGCAGGACGCTCGATTCCACTCAAAGGCCGCAATCGTACAGTACCACCCGCCATCAAACTCCCCGTATTGCCACTGCTTAGAATTGCAGCAGCCTCCCCTTGCTTCACCAATTCAATCCCCTGGAGCATCGAAGAATTCCGCTTGCGACGAAGGGAGTCCGTCGGCTTCTCATCCATGCCAATGACCTCAGGCGCATGGTGTACTCGGAGAAAAGGCTTATCCAGAAGACCACGTTCAGCCAGAAGGGGATTGAGAACCTCCTCTTGCCCCACCAGAATAATCCGATGAGGCAGTTGATTGGCATCAGTGGCAATTTTAATGCCCTCAACGACTTCTGCGGGTCCTAAATCCCCCCCCATGGCGTCTATCGCCAAAGCCGCTGATTTCATATCTACTGTTTCCCTCTCAGGAGGGTAGGATCAAAATTTACTGCCCGCACAATGCGGAGCACTTTAGACCTCAGCGTCGAGCACTTGCCGACCGCGGTACATTCCATTGGATGGATTGACACGGTGTGGGATAAAGGCAGTGTTATCCGTAGGATCGATAGCGACCTTAGGGGCTTTAAAGTTGTTGGCTCCGCGACGCTTGCGGCTGCGAGCTTTGGATTGTTTGCGTTTTGGTTGTCCCATGGTTTGGAAATGAAGAAAGGGGAGCGTAGGAAAAGTCTTTTTTCCATTCCTGCAATGGAAAAATCAAATTTTTTGAAAATATAACAAGGATGGTCTGATAAGAAACGAGACTACCCGTCAGGATTTCTCGTTCTTATGAAGCTCCAGCAGCTCGATTTCATAGCCTTCAGGAGCGTCAATAAAAGCAAAGATTGTACCAGAGCCGCTTTTGGTGGGTCCATCCGAGAACTCGACTCCGTGGGATTCAATATGCTTTTGGAACTCCTCCATAGAATCGACTTCGAAGGCAAGGTGCACCAGGTCTTCCTGTACCTCAACAGGTCCAGAATCAGGGAAATAGGTAAACTCAATCAATTCTTCGCTTTCGGGTGCTTTCAGAAAAGCCAACTGGGATCCACGGGGTGACGTGTGTCGCCGCACTTCTTCCAGCCCGAGGATTTTTTTATAAAAGTCGACGGTGCGTTCAAGGTCATCAACCCGCATTCGGGTATGGTTTAGTTTGGTTACAACAGGCATGGGATTTAACAACTATTTTAATCAACCCAGTTCGTAGTTTATCGTTTGAGTTTTCACAAGCATCATCTTCTTCCATGCACAGATGCGGTGGGAAGAAGTCGCATACGACCTGTATTGCCTCGTAAAAGAAACCAGCGACGTCAGTGAAACATAATCTGGGTCAGCAGAAACATGTCGTTTTTGGGTTTCCCTTGCTGCATCTCTTCCAGCTTCTTGTTGGCCTTGGTCAGTGCATTCAGTACGTTCATCGTGTACTTGTGACGGGCCAAAGTTTCCGGCTTAATGTTGATGATGACCTTCGCATTCGGGTCATTCATAGCAACTTGCCCTTGCTGGAGAAAGTAACTGGTCAGTTGTGGCATCCGCCGATCCAAGGGGGTGTCCTTGGGCAGACCATCCACGACAATCTGTCCTCCAAAAGCAATTTCCACATCAATATTCTGTGGAGGAAATTTAGGTTTAATGGGTGGGGAAACTTGTGAGGGCAATGGAACAATCAGTTCGGTCTCTTCCTGCACAATCCGCATGGTTACCATAAAGAAGATCAGCAGCAGGAAAACGACATCAATCATTGGAGTTAAATCCACGGAGTCTTCTTCAGATTTGGGAGTAGTCATTGGAAAGTGTCTGTTTGAGGTTAACCCCTCAAAATAACACAACTCCCAGGATTTGTCAGGGGCAGATGCTAATGAAACATAATCTGGGTCAGCAGAAACATGTCTTTTCTGGCTTTCCCTTGCTGCATCTCTTCCAGCTTCTTGTTGGCCTTGGTCAGTGCATTCAGT
>CAYSOI010000002.1:40617-42338 GCA_964432425.1 uncultured Opitutales bacterium
CATTCGGGTCATTCATAGCAACTTGCCCTTGCTGGAGAAAGTAACTGGTCAGTTGAGGCATGGCCCGATCCAGTGGAGTATCTTTGGGCAGACCATCCACGACGACTTGCCCACCAAATGCAATTTCCACATCAATATTTTGTGGGGGAAATTCAGGCGGCTCAGAGGATTGAACACTGGAAGGCAGGGGAACAATCAGTTCAGTCTCTTCCTGAACAATCCGCATGGTCACCATGAAGAAGATCAAAAGCAGGAACACGACGTCGATCATCGGTGTCAAATCTACTGAATCTTCTTCTAGCTCTGGAGGAGGCATGATAAATTAAAATGGGAGAATTTTAGGAGTTGAAAGGATCAGGTTTCTGTACTGAAGGCAGCAAACATGATCTTCTGTTGCTTGGCCTTGGCACAGGCACCCATGGCTTTTTTCACGTCCTGATAAGTCGCTTCCTGATCCACACGAAGATAGACCTGCAATTTGTCACCACCAGGTTGAGCACGTTTTTCCTCAATAATTTCCGTCATCCTTGAGGGGTCACCAACACTGCCAATGGGGCGGTCCATGTGATATAGATTGCCCTGACTATCGATGGTAAACTCTGTACGGATCGAATCCTTTTCCGCTTTGACGGAATCTTCTGCAACAGGGACAAGAATCTCAGGGCGACCAGCCTGGATCATCCGGCCAGCAATCAGGAAAAAGATGATGAGCAAAAAGATAACATCAATCATCGGAGTCAAATCCGGATCGTCACTTCCGCCGACATCAGCTTTCTTGATTTTTGATTTCGCCATGATTCTCTTAGGTTACGGTGGATTCCACCGTGGTTCTAATTAATAACCTTCTTCGTAGCTGCGGCGAATTGCCTGGCAAAGTACAAAGTGGAACTTACCGACAATTTCATCAACCTGGGCGACGATCTTTCCATAGGTATTTTTGAAAATAAAGTAGGAGAAAAGGGAAGGAATTGCAACTACCAGACCGTATTTTGTTGTCAAAAGAGCAACTTGGATCTGCCCAGCCATGGCGGTCGCATCATCCATACTCTCCTTCATGGTAGCAAATGCTCCAACCATACCCACAACCGTTCCAAGCAGTCCCATCATGGGGGAAAGTGAACCCACAACATTGAGGTAATTGACCCAGACAAAAGGAGCGGCGAGCTCACTGGTAGAAGCCTCAGCCATTGCTTTTTCAATGGATTCGGGATCCACTTCATCACTTTCAGATAAGCGATCCAGTCCTGCTTTAATGATGTTGGTCAGCGGGGCAGGATTGGCTTCACAAAGAGCGGATGCACTTTCAAAATCCATTTCCTCAACCATAGGCATGAGTTGCTCAACAATCTCAGTCTTCAGGAAGGGACCTTTACGAATTTTGATGATGTTGTAGATCGTCAGAGCCACGAAACAGACAAAGAAGAGCCCAAGGGGAATCAACCAGACCCCACCATCCTTGAATTCATCCATAAGGGTTTGTTTTTCAGCTGCCTGGAGAGAGGCCTGAAGAAATAAAAAGCTAAGGGGAACGAACGCCTGAAGAAGTTTTTTCATGCTGTGTGTTTTGAATGTGAAGGGGCGGGATTATGAGTTGGGGGTGGGGAGAATCAATCTTTAATCTAAAGAAGAGAATAAGGGCTGTGTGAATCCTGAACAATCAGGATGGGGGAGGGTCAATTACCTACGATATCCGGGAAGTCAATTTCGAATTGTCGGGTCTT
>CAYSOI010000003.1:0-18262 GCA_964432425.1 uncultured Opitutales bacterium
GAATGGGATCCTGCATTCCAACTCTCCATCATTCCCGCAATCCACGATATTCCCTCTGTTGTGTGTGAGTTTCAACTGCAGCATTTAGGATAACGAGAGCCAACTCTATCTGATTCAAAGTTTTACTTAGAATCTTAGATCTCTCCAGCTGATTTCCGGTGGACGGACCGGAGAATCCTTGAGATTGTTTAGAATCTGATTCGCTTCTTTTGAGGCTCCCAGTTTGTGCAGAATCTCAGCCGCTTGGAGAAGTGGCTTACATTCCTGGAAATGTTTGGGCTTGTAGGGGGCAATTGGCGCCAACAACTGAATTGCTAATTTCTGGTCACCTTTGGACATGGTAACTTGAGCGATTTCCAGAGCTAAAGGGAGCCCATAAGTTTGTTTCAAGTAGTTTTGGGCGATCTGTATGCCCTGATCATGCTTTCCGGATGCTTTCAGCCTTAGGAACTGCTGAATGATGCCATATTGCTCCAAATGAAACGGGGGTGCCTGAGGTTTGGGGGCCAAGGCGGGATTTAGGTTTGGGCGGTAGAGCGGGTCGCCGACCAGGACGGCCTGCCAGCTTAAGGCAGGTAGTGAGTAGTATGCAGCTTCCCCAAGGGTTTTCCCCTCCATTATACCTTCACAGAGCTTGTGCAAATGGTGGGTAAGGTGGAGATAAGGTTCGCTAACATTGCCGATTGTTCCGGCAGCTCCCTGTGACACAATGGGGCCGACCCAGTGTTGGCGGTTACTGCGGAGGGTCTTTGCTGAGAAGCTATGCAAGTGAAAGAGGAGAGCTCCCGGAGGACATTGAAAATCTTGCCTGGAGAAGGGGCCTGTTGCATGCCAGGCATGCCAACCAAAGTAGAGCAGCGGGGCGTCAAAACGATGGCCTGGGTGAAACAGGTTTTTGGTCGACTCATGTGTATACGAATAACCTTGGGCTTCCAATTGTCCGATGATGTGTGTCATCCAGTCATTTCCCTGACGGTGTGGCCCTCCACTATCAATGTAGGCTCGTCCAAATGCACTCTTTTCTCCCTCTTGAGCACTCTGGACGAGCCGGAGGCAGGCATCATGATTGGGACCATCCAGCCTGGATACCATCAGAATGGATTCCGCAGTTAATGGGTCTGGGCGTTTGAGGTTAAACAAAGGGTTTCTTGTATAGGCAATGGTTGGTTGATTCTCAGTTGGTAATAATGCTAACTCGCCATCCACTGACGCCATGGTAGTACGGTAAATCTTGAGGTGCTTTTCCTGTTTTTCTTTCGGGATTTTGGCAATTTCGTTGGAAATTCTTAAGGGTGTACCCCTGCAAAGGACCAAGTACTTGGCTGAATTAAACAAGGGCGAATACTTCTGTCGGCCAAAGGAGTCAGTTTCGGGAAAAATCCGGCCTTCCAGAAAACCCTGTTTCAGGAGTTGTTTTCGCAGTGGGTTGAGAATATGAGCTGAAAACTCGTTCCAGCTGATGTCCTCTTTCAAGGGCATTGGAATTTCAATTATATTCTGCTTGGGAATATTGCGAACTGTTGAATAAACTTGGGCGAGTTCCCGGGATTCCTTGAGGCGACTGTTGGCAAGGACCAGGACTTTTGCGGGGTCCTCACTCTTTTGTGCCAGGCAGAGGAGTGGAGAGATAAACAGGAGGGCGATACAAAAAACCAGAGGCATGGGAAACCCATCATTTATGGATGAGATGAATGCCGATCCATGTACCCAGAAGGCACAAGGTGACAGAAGCTACTATATTAATAGCCGCTATGCTGAATTTCCCTTTGCTCAATAGAGTGACGGTCTCGTGACTGAAGGTGGAGAAGGTCGTAAATGCCCCGCAAAAACCTGTACCTACAAGAATGCGTATTTCCGGCCGTGCTCCTGATGCGCTCCATCCCAAAACCATACCTATGAGAATTGAACCAATTACATTGATCGTCAGGATATCCCATGGTGGGGATTTCCATTGGTGAGCCAGCCAAGCTCTTGTTACAGCTCCAAGTGCTCCACCGATGCCAATCAGACCGAGTTGCTGCAAGGTCATGTCTGGCCCTGGATTCTTTGCTGCGTTTTTCGGTAGGTCAGAATTCCTTTGTGGATCGTCTTCGCCAAAAGGTCGCGATGGGTCGTATCCCTTAATTTTGTGGCTGTGCTCGGATTGGAAATGAAGCCGAGCTCTAACAACATACCTGGGCAGGCTAGGTTTTTTAGTACTTTGAACCGTGAACGTTTCAGTCCTCTGTCTTCTACACCAAGTTGCTCAATTAAGGCCCGGTGTACGTAATAACCTGCGACAGAATTCCAGCCATCAAAGGCATTGCCTGGGTAGGTTCGCTTGTCTATCCCGTCCAATTGAGAGCGAGAAGTGGAGGGAGTCCAGGGTTGTGGGAGTACAAAAGTTTCCAGGCCGGATACATTCGGACGGCCAACGGAATTAAAATGTATGCTGACAAAGAGGTCTGCGTTTACTTTCTTGGTGAGTTCTCCTCTTTGGTCCAAAGGTATATACGCGTCATCTTTTCGAGTGAGATAGACTTTGAATCCTTGAGTTTGCAGCAGCTTTTGCAGTCGCAGGGTTACATCAAGTGTCAGGTCCTTTTCCTTTAATCTTTGGCCTGAATTCTGTGCCCCAAAATCTTTTCCACCGTGGCCAGGATCTAATACAATTCTCTGTAGTAACGGTCGTTTATTCAGAGTTTGTGGAGCCAGTATTGGGCGTATGATCAAAAGGTAGTCTTTTTCGGTAATGAATGGGCGATCTTTGTGGAGTCGAACCGGGTATCCGAGGTATACTTTTTTTTGATTCAGGAGGAAATCACGCCCTTTCACAGCAAATTCCATCGTGGTCCATTTGCTCCGGAGTTGAAGTGTTTTGCCTGGTTCCTTCCAGTAGGCTTTCATTCCGAGGTTTTGACCCACTGCGGCGAGGTCAAAATGAGGAATGCCGGATAGTTTGTGGCTTTTCAGACTGGCTTGAAGTTCCCCCGGATGAAAAAGGAGATTTGCCGCAAAAAGTGCAGGCAACCCTGTCGTAATCGTGGAGCGCCGACTCCACAATGAGTCTGTTAAATTGGTGGGTTCAATCAGCGGGAGGTCAGTTGGTTTGTGCCTCCCCGCTTTCATTTGTGTCCTGCTCTTCCTCATGGTGTTCCTCATCGTCTTCATGGTCTTCATCATCATGGTCATCGATATCCACCAGTTCCTGTTCTTCCACGACTTCTTTCGAGAATTTGAGAACCTGCTTGTTCGTGGGAAGGGGAGATACGAGGGTCGACATCCTTCTTCCCATTAATTTTGGCGCTTTATCTGCACTGCCCATAGTGCTGAGATCCTGCACCGCATTATTGATCATGTCTGCTCCCAGATCAACGTGAGCCATCTCTCTGCCTCGAAAGGTAACAGTGAGTTTGACCTTGTGCCCGTGAGCCAGGAATTGTTCCGCATGTCGCAGTTTTGTCTCGTAGTCGTGTTTACCGGTGGAGACTCGAAATTTTACTTCTTTGAGTTTACTGGTCGTTTTCTTCGAGCCTTCTTTCTTTTTCTTGCTGAGCTCGTATTTATATTTTCCAAAATCCAGTATCCGGCAGACAGGAGGCCTCGCGTTGGGTGAAATTTCCACCAGGTCAAGACCTGCACTTTTTGCCAGCTTGAGGGCTTCCCGAGGGTCCATCACTCCGACCATTTTTCCGCTGGGACCGATGACACGTACTTCACGAGCCCGTATTTTTTCGTTTTTGCGGATGTAATTTTTGTTTCGCTTATATTGCGGGCGTCTGCCGCCTTTTGAAGATGGATTGCCTGACATTCAGATGTTTTGGAGTGATTTGATTTCTACGACGATTTGGTGTCCCAATTTATATTACATTCGCCGAAAAGTTATGGACGAGGGTGTGGGGTAAGGTGGAAAAGTCAACAGTTTGGAATCTTGCTGCATGCAGGTGCAAATCTTCGCATTGAAAGTGCCTAATCTGTCTTTGATGGACAAGATCTTCGTTAGGAATGTTCAACGGCTGAAACTGTCTCCGCAGCTGCAGGTTGCTTTTGCATTGGGGTTGGAAAATTTGAAGCCTCCTCCGATTAGGTCGCTTGAGTAGTCCAGGTGAGTTCCCCGGAGGTACAGAGCACTTTTGGAATCGATGATGACCGGTGCTCCATGATTTTCGACGAGGATGTCCCCACGGCGAGTGTTCCCGACAAATTTCATTTTGTAACTCAAGCCATTGCAACCACCCCCGACAATAGCGAGTCGAAGGTAGTTTGCATTTTCTTCCTTCTGGAGCAGGTTCTTGATCTTACTTGCGGCGTCATACGAGACCGCAACAAGGTTTTCGTTACCAAGGCGAACCCCTTCGGGGAGTGATTTTGTAGGAGTCACTGTCAATTCTAGCTTGTCAGGTGGGTTATAGATTTAGGAGGATGAGCAAATGGCCAAAAATGTCAAAGGGGAAGAATTGATCCCATGTTGTTTTGAACCGATGACCGGTTTCTATCGAGATGGTTATTGTCGAACTGGAGCTGGAGACTATGGGGTGCATACGGTGTGCATTGTGGCGACCGAAGCCTTTTTGGAATTTTCTGCTCAGGCCGGCAATGATTTGTCCACTCCTGTCCCGGAGTATCGTTTCCCTGGTTTGGTGCCTGGTGACAAATGGTGTTTGTGTGCCTCACGTTGGCAGGAGGCTTTGGAGGCGGGTGTCGCTCCAAAAGTTGTCCTTGAGGCGACTCACTTGTCCTCTCTGGAGTTTATTAATCTGGAGGATTTGGAAGCACATGCCGTTCAGGCAAACTAGGTCGGGTCTAGGATGAAGGTAAATTTGTATATCAATTAACTCTCTTCGTCCGTTGGAAAATACCGTTTTTTGGGTCGGCAGTACTTGCGGTTGCGAATACTGAAAAATTCAAGGAATTCTTTGCCAATTTCTGTTGTCCCAAGACCGGCTTCCTTTGCTTTATCCACCAATTTCGCAGGGTTCATGGATTTTGTTAACAACATGGTGTATAGACGCTTTAGGTCTCCTATGGCATCAATGTGAGTATTTCTACGGCGGAGCCCGACGAGATTGAGGCCTGCAAGTTGATTTCTTTCTGCCGCCGTGAGATGGGGGGGGATGTCTCTAGTAATGGTTGATATCGCACCAATCATTACGCCATTTCCGATTCGTGTAAACTGGTGTATACCCGATCCTCCTCCGACAAAGATATGATTACCCATTTCCACATGGCCTCCGATCAGGGCTCCCTGGGCAATGGTGCAGTTGTGGCCGAGAATACAGTCATGCCCGATGTGGCTTGAGCCCATGAGGAAACATTCTTTTCCCACGATGGTTTTCCCGTTTTCTTCAATAGATCTATGAATGGTCACATGTTCCCGAATAATGGTGTTTTCGCCCACTTGCACGTAGCTGTTTGTATTATTGTCAAACTTGAGATGTTGGGGGGGGCCTCCGATGACACTGTGCGAATCTACGCGTACATTGCCATCGAGGGTTGTTCCTGAGCGGATAATCGCATGGGAGTCGATATGGCAGCCATCTGCTATTTTTGTATTGCCTTCAATTATGGCATAGGGGCCTATGTGGACGTTATTTCCAAGTTGGGCATCATTGGATACAATCGCAGTGGAGTGGATGTTGTTCATGGTTCGAAAAGATTAGAGGTCTTCAAAGAGATCAAGTTGAGGAGGGCTGATCAGGTCGTAGGTTTTAAGTAATCTCAGGATTTCAGAAATCGCAGAGTCAGGAGTGAGGGAATGGGTGTCGATTTGGTGAATCAGGCTTTCGAGAAGGGTGCGGAGAGTGAATAGTGCCTCAATTCCGTTTTCCTTCAGGATTTGTATAATCTCTTTGCGGTAAGGGTCCTGGGAGGGCAGTCCTGGTAGCAATACGATGGGAAGTGGCGGTGCGGGGAAGCTGGCTTGCTGTAAGGAGGATTGAAGAAACTTCAATACGGGTGCAATGGTATTGCGGACCCAACTCCTGTACCTGGAAAAGCTTTGGAACATGGGCAATGAGAGGCCGGTTCCTTGCCATGAAATAATTGTAAGTGTACCTAAGGCCAAACCTCCGATATCACTGGAAAAAAGCTGAAAGCGGTCTTCCAGGGGTTGATTTTTTGTGCGTCCTGTTTGCCGTTGCAGCAAGTAGGTTGGAGGAAGGGAAATGGGATGCTTGGTTTTGGGAAGCTCCGCGGGAAGATTGAGGGTCAGGCGTTTAAAGTAGAAGCCATTGCGTTCGAAATATTCCCGGGCAATGAGTTCTTCCAGCGGTGTCATTGCAATTTGGCTTAATTTGCTCCGATAGCATTGAGGCAGTAGGCTACAATTTCCGGCTCAATCTCATGAGTGGTGAAGGTCTCCCCAATGTTTTTCATGGCCACGAAACGGATGGTGCCCTGGCGAACCTTCTTGTCTCTTTTCATTGCTTCAAGGAGGTCGTTGGCTGGCAGCTCAAAGTTCAAGCGAACAGGCAAGTCATAGCGTAATAGTAACTTCTCTATACGTTGTATATCGTCTTTTTGAATCCACCCTTTTCGTTCCGACATTTCCGCTGCTGCATACAACCCAATGGCAATGGCTTCTCCATGAAGGTAGCTTCCATAACCTGCGACTTGTTCGATTGCATGCCCGTAGGTATGGCCGAGGTTGAGCAGGGCCCTTCCGCCTTCAGTGGAATTTTCCCTCTCATCTTCTTTGACGATTTGGGCTTTGATTTCGCAACATCTGCGGATGACCGCAGGAAGTTCAGGGTGTTCCGGATGGAGGCGATCGAGATCTTCGAGTTGTTGAAAGAGTTTTTCATCGGCCAGCAGCCCGTATTTGATGACTTCGGCCATTCCTGCTGAAAACTCTCTGGCCGGGAGGGTTTTGAGCAAAGTGGTGTCGATCAGGACTTCCTCGGGATGGTAGAAGGCGCCGACGAGGTTCTTGCCCGCTTCGATATTGATCCCGGTTTTTCCTCCGATGGAGCTATCGACCATGGCAAGGAGTGTCGTGGGAATCTGATAATAGTTGATGCCTCGGAGGTAAGTGGCTGCGGCAAATCCGCCCAGATCTCCGATGACTCCACCTCCAAAGGCAAGGAGCGTCCCTTTCCGATCCAAATGAATACTGGCTAAAAAGTCCCAGATTTGGCCGATTCTCTGAACGCTTTTGGCAGGTTCTCCTGGTGAGAGGGCGAAGGTGGGCAGATTTTCCAGTATGTTTTCAAAGATCGCCGGGTAGGCAAGTTCCAGATTGATATCGGTGATGACAGCGAGTTTGGCTTTTCGCTGTTCATGATCGGCGATGAGTTCCTGTAGGATTTTGGGGGTATCCTGGATATATCGGATCGGATAGCTTCGGTTTTGTCCGATATCTACGACAAGGTCAGCAATGGTTGTATTGGTCATTCGACTTCAAAGATAGCCCGAATATAATCATTTGTATCGAAGGGTTGCAAGTCTTCGGGGGCTTCTCCTAGACCTACAAAATAAATGGGCAGTTTCAGCTCCCGGTATATCCCAACCAGAGCTCCCCCACGGCTGGTACCGTCCAGTTTTGTGATGATCAGGCCAGTCAGCCCAAATCCTTCATGAAAGGCTTTGGCTTGTTCAATGGAGTTTGTCCCCAAGCTGCCATCCAGCACCAACCATCTGTGATGTGGTGCATTTGGGTCTTTTTTCTGAAGGACCCGGCGGATTTTTTTGAGTTCCTCCATGAGGTTGGCTTTGTTGTGCAGGCGTCCAGCCGTATCGACCAGGAGGTAAGAATGGTTGCGGCTTTTGGCGGCTTCGTAGCTGTCGTAGGCGACGGCTGCGGAATCTGCTCCATGATGACTGCTGACAATATCGACATCGAGTCGTTGAGCCCAGTTCTGGATTTGTTCATTGGCTGCCGCCCGAAAGGTGTCGCAGGCTCCCAGAAGGGTATTGTGCCCTTGTTCTTTGAAGTGCCAGGCTAGTTTGGCACTGGTTGTGGTTTTTCCGGCTCCATTGACTCCCAGCAAGCAGATGACTTCGGGGGTGTTCTCCGGAGAGCTAAGCCGGCCTTCTGCCCCTTCAAGGATTCGCCCCAGAACGGTTGTGCCAATGGTCGATAGATCTTGCTGCCGGAGTGTTTTCTCCGATTTGTAGGCCTGTTGGATGGCCTCAATGATTTCCTCTGTCGTTTCTACTCCGAAGTCGGCTTCATAAAGGGCTTCTTCGAGCTCTTCGATGGAAGCATCATCAAGTTTTTTCTGAAACAGGTTGCCAATGGCCTTATGCAGGCCAGGAGCTTTTTCCGTAATTTTCTCTTTGAGTTTAGCAAAGAAGCCTTTCATGGCATTTGAGGGATAAGGGGAGCTTTATCTGGGGCGTGGGTTGGATTTCAATGCCTGGTCGAGTATGCCATTGATAAATGCATTGGATTGATCGGTGGAAAACTCCCGGCTGAGTTCAATGGCTTCATCAATGGCAACGATGGGGGGGATATCATCTCTATACAATAATTCATAGATGCCAAGCCGGAGGATGGCCAGGTCAGTCTTAGCGATCCGGGAGATTTTCCAGTTCTGGGAGAATTCCTGGATTTTTTCATCAATGTCATTCAACTTGCCTTGAATGTCATCGATGACCTCTTCCGCGTATTGATAATATTCTCTGGGTCGATCCTGGTTTTCGAAAAAGTTTCGGACGGTATCACTCATGACTTCCGGAGGGTTGATCTCAGCCATGTATAGAAATTGCACCAGAGCCATCCGGTTGGCATGTCTCTGGGTGATGGGTTTCCTTGGATGAGAGGGTTTCTCCGGTTCCTGTGGAGAGAGAGGTGTACTCATGAATGTTTCCAGCTTTGTTTGAGGCTAGCCATGTGAAGGGCTGCCTGGGCAAATTCGGGGCCTCGGGCTTGTGAGCCGGTGATTCGATCTTTGGCTTGTTGGAGATGGTTGACTACGAGAATTCCGTTGATGATCGGTGTTCGGGTAGATGTAGAAATATTGAGGAGAGATTGAGCGGTGGTTTGGCCAATGAGTTCGTGATGAGAAGTGTCTCCGGCAATGACTACACCCAGGGCAATGACAGCCTGAAACTCCCCGGAGAGTGCCATTTCGTTGACGACAACCGGAACTTCGAAGGAACCCGGAACTCGGGTCGCGACAAGGTTCTCCAGAAGCAGGCCTTGCTCGATGAGGCTTTGGGATGTGGTTTCCAGCAATTGAGTCGTCAGCTCTGGGTTGTAGCTGGCGGCGACGAGCCCAATTTTCAGTTGGGCAGCATCCACTGGTTGAAATGTAAAAGAGTCTTGGCTCATATAGTCTTGAATCAAAAAGGCCGGTAGAGCAAATCCGGCTTTCTTAATTTGTAAACCGGAAAGCTACAAAATTTGCAGACTTCCTGCAATCAGGAGAGTTTTTCGTGAGAAAGGATTTCCAGTCCGTAACCATCCAGGCCGACAACTTTGCGTTGAGTGTTGGCCAGCAGGCGGATCTTTTTCAATCCCAGATCCACCAGAATTTGTGCCCCGATGCCATAATCCCTGAAATCCATTTTAGCGGAGGTCAGGGCAGGGGAGTCCTCCTTGTTTTCGAGATTTTCAATGTTGATGCCGGAGTTGATTTTTTCCAGGTAGAGAAGCACGCCGCTTCCTGCTTCCTTAATGCGTTTGAAGGCTTGGTCGAGGGAATGGGCACCGAAAGTATTTTCCATCTGAAAGACGTCGCTGAAAATGTTTTCGCTGTGAACTCTGACCAATGGCTGAGGGGCCGCAGAAAGGTCACCAACGGTAAACGCAAAGTGATATCGCAGATCCAGAATACTTTTGTATATATGAAGGGTAAACTCCCCAAACTTCTTATGTTGAAAGGGCCGTTGTGTGATTTTCTCAACCAGTTGGTCTCTTTGGTGGCGGTATTCGATCAGGCTGGCGATGGAGATGAGTTTGAGTCCGTGCTTCTTTTTAAACTCCACTAATTCGGGCAATCGGGCCATGGAGCCATCTTCATTCAGGATTTCGCAGATGACACCCACGGGTGGCAATCCCGCCAAAGAGGCAAGGTCCACTGCGGCCTCTGTATGCCCCGCACGTTGAAGGACTCCCCCAGCTTTGGCTCTCAATGGAAATACGTGCCCTGGCTGGACCAGCATTTCCGGGGTCGAGGAAGTGTCTCCCAGAATCTTGATGGTGGCGGCTCGGTCAAAGGCACTGATGCCGGTGGTGATTCCTTTGGCGGCATCCACTGATACGGTGAAGTCTGTTTTGTGGGATTCACGGTTCTCGGGCACCATCGGGTTGATCCCAAGGCGTCGTAGCTGAGATTCCATGGCCGGCACACAGATCAGGCCGCGTCCATGAAGTAGCATGGTGTTGACGCTTTCTGGCGTAACTTTGGAGGCCGCCATTACCAAGTCACCTTCATTTTCCCGGCTTTCATCATCGGTCACAATGACGATACGTCCATGGGCGATGTCTTCAATGGCCTCGTCAACCGGATCAAATGGCTCTGGAGTCTCGTTCTTCATTTAAATACAATCAAATACAGTTCATACGGAAATCTGCCGTTCCCTCGCAAATAGAAATTGTTGGGCAAGTCCGGCGGCAGAACCAAAATGTACACGTCCAAAGTGAGCAACTTTTCCGGAATCCCAATTCTCAAGCTGGTAAATGCGACTCATCACCTTGATCATCCACGTATCGACAGGAAAGGCTTCCAGCTTCCCTGCACCAAAGAGCAAAACACAATCTGCCACTTTCTCTCCCACTCCGGGCAGGCTCATGAGCAGTTGTCGGGCTGGTTCATAATCGGAGTTCAGCACCTTTTGCTCAAATTGGGGATCTTTGGCCAGGATTCTGGAAACTGCCGCGATGTATTTTGCCCGATAGCCGAGTTTACACTTTCGTAAATCCGCTTCCGGTACTTCTGCCAACACATTCCAGTCCGGCCACCCATACACGCCTTTGATAAGCTCAGGCCCAAATGCCTTGGCCACCTGTTCACAGCATTGCTTGATCTGCGTAATTTGCTTCGCTGTGCTGCATAAAAAGCCAAACAAAGTTTCGCCAAAGGGTTGCCGCAGAATTCTTAATCCAGTGAACTTCTCAATACATTCCTGAAGATAGGCATCACTACGCCATGGCAACTTGTTGACGATCCCATCCCAATCCACTTCCGCCCCAAAATATTGAAAAATAGCGATGTCTGCCTCTTCCCCAACCGGCTGTCTGAAATAAACCTCTCCATCTGCTTGTTGCTGAATTTGAATAACAACTTTCCCAAATACCCCTTGCCACAAATCCATCTTCTCAGGGAGTCTATTCCAACGAAAAGACTGCCCTCCATCCAGCAACTCCTGCAAAACCCGTGGGGAGATTCCGTGAAGTTGCGGCAATGACTGCCACTTTGCCCAGTCCATAATGAGCTGACTTGAAAGCCGGAAGGCGGGTTACCTCCAGAGGTAACTCTTGTCAGTGGACAGGTCTTCTCCCGCCGCATTCATGATACGAACACGCCATGCCATGGGTTTGTATTTGGCGGCCGGCCAGTTGTCACCTGTGATGCCCAATAGCAATTCCCGGTGATTCTTGGGAGAATTGGGGATGGGAAATGTATAAGTCTGTGTCTCTGGCGATAACGCATGCAAAACCTCGACCACGGCCTTGGAGCCAGCAGGAAGAGAATTGACGCCTTCCTGGATCATCACACTGAAGTACATGCCCTGGCGATTACCCGGGATGGACCTGACAATGACGCGGTTTCCAGGATTTTCCTTACCCGTGAAAAACTCGGATATACGTTCAAAGTCTTCCGCACTACGATAAGACCACTGCGTCTTCAACTCGGCCGAGTGAACCAATGTTACGTAGACCAAACAAAAGCCGCCCAGCAAAACCCGAAGAGATTGCAGGGGAATTAAATATCGTCCACGCAAAGAACGTGGCTTCACTTCTTGAGGCCCCTCATGACGGCTTTTTTCCGTTCAATCCGAGCTTTTCTGCGTTTTCTTTTTTGTAGCTTGTTGTATTGCGTTCCCATAGTGGGCTGATCATAAAGGCAATCTTGTTTCATTCGTCAACACCCAATCTTTCCTTCAGCCTTTGATTCATTTTCAGATTAAATTCCGATAATACCGGCCAGCATGCGCCTTACCCATTTCTCCATCACCAATTTCCGCAACATTGAGCAGGCGGAGCTAGCATTTGAAGGTCGCCGGCAATTTTTCTGCGGCTCCAATGGGCAAGGCAAAACCAATCTCCTCGAAGCTGTGGGCATGATTACCGCCATGCGGTCCTTTCGCACCATCAAACGGATGCCACTGATTCGGCACGGGGAAGCTCACACGACCATCAAGGCGGAGATTGAGCTGAAAAATGAGGAAGCCACCAAAGTCGACATTCATTTATCCCGAAACCTCCGGAAAGCTTTTATTGATGAAGCTCCGGTGGAGAAATTTTCTGAATTCATAGGCAAGTTTCCCACCGTGATCCTTTCCTCTGAGGACATTCAGTTGCTTCGTGGCCAACCCTCCCTTCGCCGCCGGTTCTTTGATTTGATTCTCTCCTTTGGAGAACCGGAATACCTCAGCACTCTTCAAAAATACCATCACATCCTCAAGCAACGTAATGCCTTGCTCAAGATGGCGAATCCCCTGCCTCAACTGCCCGCCTTCGATCATCAACTGGCCAACCAGGCATCCCATCTCATCCACATCCGCAAGGAAGCCATCCTTCAATTCAAGGAGCACCTCCAGAAATTTTACGAACAAATTGCCCAAAATGACAACGAAGTGCCGGACCTGATCTACGAGCCCTCCAGATCTTCGGAATCTCCCGATAACTTTTTGACACTGCTTCAGCACTCTTTGGAGCGGGATCTTCATGCCGGTTCCACTTCCATCGGCCCTCATCGGGACGATTTCTCCCTACTCCTGAATGAAAACCTTGCCGTTGAATTCGCTTCGGAAGGCCAGCAGCGAGCCTTGGTACTGGCTCTACGTTTTGCACAGTTCTCTTATTTTAAGGAGCAGTCCGGAACCACACCGATACTATTGGCCGATGACATTCTGGGTGAACTCGACCCTCAACGTCGTGAACGATTTTGGCAAGCTATCGCACCGGAAACTCATCTGATCGCTACGGGAACTTCCTTACCCGAGGATACGGAACCCTGGCAAACCTTCCAGGTGGATCACGGCCACTTCTCCTGAATTTCTATTTTTTCTTAATAAGATGGATCAACTGACGACAACACACTGGCTTCTCCTTGCTCTCGGGGCGATTTTTTCCGGATTAGGCAAAGGAGGCTTGCCAGGGGCAGGAAATCTCACCGTTGCCATTTTTGCCCTCGTTTTTGAAGACTTGAACATGCCGGGTGGAGTCGCCCTTTCGGTCGGTGTTCTTCTGCCCATTCTGATCTCTGCCGACGTTGCCGCAGTGAAAGTTTATCACAGGCATGCTGACTGGAAATTCATCGCCCGGTTATTGCCGTTTTTCCTGATAGGGATTTTGGCAGGTTGGCTTGTCTTTGATTATTTTAAAGCCAGAGAAGAACTGCTCAAAACCATGATTGGAGCGATCCTGCTGAGCATGACGGCGATCCATTTCATCCGAAAATACACCACCAGCAAAGACTCCAAATCCAATGGCACTCCGCATCACCTCAGTTTGCCCCTTGGTGTCCTCTTCGGCTTTCTGGGCGGGATTGCCACCATGCTCGCCAATGCAGCCGGCCCGGTGGCTCAGCTGTATCTATTGGCTATGGCCCTGCCCAAGTACGCCTTCATTGGTACAGCGGCATGGCTCTTTCTCATCGTCAATGTTGTCAAAGTGCCCTTCATGATCGACCTTGGAATCATCAACACCCAGTGGTTTAAATTATCCGTCTTTCTGATGCCTATTGCGATTGCCGCCACCTGTTTTGCCCCCATCATCGTCAAACGCATCAACCAGAAGCTGTTTGAAACCCTGCTCTGGTTTTTCGTCATCTTTGCCGGACTCAAACTCGTCCTCTAGAACATAACTGTTTTCCTCACATGCCACGCCGATCCACACGCCAACTTTGGGCTGATAAGCTGTCAGGAAAGAGCACAGGCAAGGCCGGAAACTCGCCAATCCCAAACTTTCAACGAACTCCGTTTCGTGGCATCGTACTTGGCGTAGACCCGAGTCTTCGGGGGACAGGCATTGCCCTCCTGCAATTCATTCCCGGCGAACCAGCCAAACTCCTTCACAGCCACACCATCAAAGTCGCCCGAAAGTATTCTCAGGCTGACTGTCTGGCTGAAATTGCCCGTACCATATTTGCCACAGTGGAAAGCATTACCATTCGCCATGTTGCCATTGAAGAGACCATTTACGTGCAGAATTTTCAAACCGCCCAAGCCATGGGTGCAGCCCGAGGTGCCGCGATTGCCGCCGCGGGAATGCGGGATCTACCCATATACGAATATGCTCCCCTTCGTATCAAGCAAGCGGTGGTTGGCAATGGTCGGGCCAGTAAGGAACAAGTCTCCCGAACGGTTCGGGCAATGCTGGCCAATCAGGAACTTCTCGACCATGACGAAGCCGATGCCGCGGCAGCCGCACTTTGTCACTCCATGACATGGAGAGATTCTTCCTAGACTGATTTTGATTTGTTGTTGCTATCTCTGAAGATTCTCTCACTTTTCCAGCCTTTTTTTGACCCCAATTCTCTGAAGTTTTGATCTGTTCAAGTTCATTGTTTCCACAACAAACTCTCTTCCCAAAATGGAGCAAATAGTATACCTGATACCTGTCGCCGGGGCGGTCGCCCTTCTATTCACTTACCTTAAATCCAGAGTCGTTGCCCAAGCTGATCCAGGCACCGACCGAATGAAGCGAATTGCGGAATACATCACGGATGGAGCCATGGCGTTTTTACGGGCAGAATACCGAGTCCTGGCCATAGTTGTAATCGCTGTGGCAGTTCTCCTTGCGATTCTTTATCCACAGTCTCAGTTGATTGCCCTCTCGTTTGTTGTCGGGGCGATTTGTTCCGCACTGGCTGGATTTATTGGCATGAAGGTTGCGACCAAGGCCAATGTTCGTACTGCAAATGCCGCTAGAAAAGGCCTGGCTGAGGCACTGTCTGTAGCGTTTTCTGGAGGTGCCGTGATGGGACTGGGGGTCGTCGGGCTCGGGACCTTGGGGCTCGGATCTCTTTTCATTTTTTACCAAGGCCAATATGAAAGCATTGGCCAGGTCCTCAGTGTACTGACCGGATTTTCTTTTGGTGCTTCTTCCATTGCACTTTTTGCCCGTGTCGGTGGTGGAATTTACACCAAAGCCGCCGATGTTGGGGCAGACCTTGTCGGGAAGGTGGAAGCAGGTATTCCTGAAGACCACCCTCTCAATCCGGCAACCATTGCAGACAATGTCGGCGACAACGTCGGCGATGTGGCTGGTATGGGAGCAGATCTTTTTGAATCCTACGTGGGTTCTTTGATTGGTGCCATGGTTCTGGGAGCTGCGTTGGTCAGCCTTCCTGCGATGCAAGAAGCTGGTTTCAATGGTCTGGGGCCGGTATTGCTTCCTTTGTTTTTGGCCTGTGTGGGGATTGTGGCATCCATCATCGGTACCTTTTTCGTCAAAGTGGAGGAAGGTGGAGACCCCAAGCATGGTCTGACCAAAGGTGAACTGGTGTCCGCAGTCATCATGCTGGTAGGCTCCTATCTTTTGATCACCAAGATGCTGCCGGCCAAATGGACGGTAGGAGAAACGGAGTTTACCGCGATTGGTGTATTTGTCGCGAATCTTCTCGGTTTGGCCGCTGGTCTGCTCATTGGATTTGTCACTGAGTATTACACCGGGATTCACAAAAAACCCGTAGTCGGCATTGCTGAGCAATCGGTAACTGGCTCTGCCACCAATATCATTGCAGGTATTGGGGTCGGTATGCGATCCACAGCCTGGCCCATCCTCTTTATCGCAATTGCCATCATTGGTGCTTATGAACTAGCCGGTCTCTATGGCATTGCCATCGCGGCAGTAGGGATGTTGGCCAATACCGGCATTCAGCTTGCCGTCGATGCATATGGCCCGATTTCGGACAATGCAGGCGGAATTGCTGAAATGTCCCGACTGCCTGCAGAAGTGCGTGCCCGTACGGACCGCCTGGACGCAGTGGGCAATACCACGGCTGCCATCGGTAAAGGTTTTGCCATTGGCTCCGCTGCGCTGACCGCCCTGGCCCTATTCGCCGCCTACATGACCTCCGCCGATATTGAAACCATCAACATTGCCAACCCTGTTGTCATGGCCTGTATCTTTGTCGGCGCCATGCTACCTTACCTATTCTCCGCCATGGCGATTGAGGCTGTCGGCCGTGCCGCCATGGCCATGATTCAGGAAGTGCGCCGCCAATTTCATAATATTCCCCAGCTCAAGGCCGCTCTCGCAGTGATGAGCAAAAATGAGGGTAAAGAACTGGAGGACTGGCCGGAAGCTGACCAGAAGACTTTTGAAGAAGCCGACGGCAAAGCCGAATATGCCAAATGCGTGGAAATTTCCACCACCGCTGCTATTCGTGAAATGGTAAAGCCCGGCTTGCTGGCGATCCTTGCACCAGTTGTTGTCGGCTTTGGTTTCAAAGCCTGGCAGGGCGGCGCAGTCGCTGCAGAAGCTCTGGGCGGACTACTTGTCGGGGTGACCGTCTCCGGTGTTCTTTCTGCATTGTTCCAGTCGAATGCTGGAGGTGCCTGGGATAACGCCAAAAAAATGTTTGAAGAAGGCGAGGGAGTCCTCATTGATGGCACCAACCACAAAAAGGGTTCTGAGGCTCACAAGGCTGCCGTCGTCGGCGATACCGTAGGTGACCCATTAAAAGACACCTCCGGCCCCTCCCTCAACATTCTCCTGAAGCTGATGAGTGTTGTCGCCCTCGTTCTAGCTCCAGTTCTGATTAAATAATACCCAGGGAATAGCTTACAACTTTTCGAGAACTGTCTCGATGTCTTCAGAGGCATCGAGGCATTGTTCTCCGACACAGAGTTGGTAGCCATTTGGTTGTTCGGGGTTGTCTGTATGCTGGAGGAAGACTCTTCGCCAGGGCTTATTCAGGAGTGCCTCTTGAAGCGGTTGTAGATCTGTGATGCCTTTGGCTTTCAGCACGGCAATACCTACCGCATCCCAAGTGAGCCCCGACATGGCGTGGGATATTCCGTGAGGGAATTCCTGAGCATTCTGAGCGCAGGCATTTTTGAAATCTGCAAGTTCTTTGGCGTAATTGGAGTCGCCAGTTAAGGCATAGAGACAGGATAGACTGTGGATCAGGCTCGAATTTCCAGAAGGGATTGCATTGTCAAACCACTCTTTCTTCCGGACAACCAACTTTTCGTGACCCTCGGAAATAAAGAAAAAGCCTGGAAAAGCCCGGTCCCGGAACTCGGCCATTACCAGATCCATGAGAGATTTGGCCCGCTGGATGTACTCTTGAGAAGCACCGGGCTCCAATAAGTCGACGTATGCGGCGACGGAGAGTAAGGCCTCAATGGTGAAGGCGTAATCATCCAGAAAGCCCTTTCCTGTCGCTCCTTTGTCCTCGTAATAAACGGAAAATAAGTGGCCCTGTTCATCCCGCATTTCCTTCCAGATCCAATCGACCGTATCCCGTGCCAGTAGCAGCCATGGCATTTCTCCAAAGGCAAACCCTGCTTCGGCAAGACCCCGAATGCAGAGTGCATTCCAGGAAACGAGTTGCTTGTCATCCCGCCCAGGCTCGACTCTCTTCTTGCGTACTTCCAGGAGTTTTTTCCTCAATTCCTGCAAATCATCCCGTTCCTCCACACTTTCTTCACGAAGCACTGTGTTGGACAAGCCATGTTCGAAATTGCCCTCTTTCGTGATTCCGTAAGCTGTGCAGAAGCGATTGCCATCTTCCTCCCCCAGCACTTCCTTCACGGATTCCGGTGTCCACACATAGTATTTCCCTTCTACCCCTTCGCTATCGGCATCTCTGGAAGAACGAAATCCACCATTGTCCGCCAGCATGTCCTCTTTGAGCCAGGAGATGGTTTCTTCCACAACTTTTTTAAAGAGGGGATCTTTGTCCCGCATCCACCCCTTGGCATAAGCATCCAGCAGCAAGCCATTGTCGTAGAGCATCTTTTCAAAGTGGGGTATCTCCCATCGCTCATCAACACTGTACCGGAAAAAACCGCCACCCAATTGATCAAACAAACCACCCCTTGCCATGGCCCGAAGGGTTTCCGGTACTGCCTTGTCAATTTTGCCCGCCAAATCTTGTGCTCCCAGTTCACAGGCTGCACTGGCCCGAACTCCAAGTAGATAATTGATCTTCATGGATGG
>CAYSOI010000003.1:18362-39189 GCA_964432425.1 uncultured Opitutales bacterium
GCAATGTATTCATTCTCAAAAGATTCCCGCTCCATGACATGGCACCAGTGACAGGAGGAATAACCTACCGAGATGATCACCGGCACATCTCGCCGGGCCGCTTCCTCAAAGGCTTCAGGGCACCATGGCCACCAATCCACTGGATTGTTGGCATGCTGGCGTAGATATAGACTCGACTCCTCGGCTAGACGATTTGACATGATAAAAAACTCAATTCTCTCAACATTTACTTTTGCCAACCACAACCAACGCCCCTAGCACCTACGTAATTTCCCAACATGTCAAGGATTCGCATCCTACCTGACCAGGTAGCCAACCAGATCGCCGCAGGAGAAGTGGTCGAAAGACCTGTCGGCGCAGTCAAAGAACTCCTCGAAAACAGTCTCGATGCCGGAGCAACCCGGGTGGAGATTGAGTTTCGCAATGGAGGCAAGTCCTACATTCGTGTGGAAGACAACGGTTGTGGGATGACGGCGGAGGAGGCCCAGATGAGCCTGGAGCGGCATGCCACCAGTAAACTTCGCAATGCCAAGGATCTCGACCACATCATTTCATTTGGTTTCCGCGGCGAAGCCATGCCTTCTATTGCCTCCATTTCCAAATTTACCCTCAGTACACGGCCCCACGACAGTACGGAAGGCACTCAACTTCTGATACAAGGAGGGAAACTTCTGCACAACAAAACCTGTGGCATGCCTCCGGGGACCCGGATTGAAGCCGCCAATCTTTTCTTCAACACCCCGGCCCGGAAAAAATTTCTCAAAACCGAAAACACCGAGGCTGCCCACATCACTCGGCTAGTAAAGCTCTACGCCATTGCTCATCCAGATGTTTCCTTTACTCTCTATTCCAGCAAACGGCTCACTTTCCAATCACCAGCCTGTACGGACTTGAAAGACCGCATTCGAGAGGTCTTTGGTGCCGAGGTTGCCGAATCTCTGATCGATTTACCCACCACGGAGGAAGCGGATTGCCGGATCTCCGGAAAAGTCAGTCCACCAGGCCATGGCCGGCCCACACGTCAGGACATTGTCACCATTGTCAACGGTCGCCCAGTCGAAAGCCGCACTCTCTTGTATGCTCTGACGGAGGCCTATCATCCTCTGATTCCCAAAGGGAAATACCCGGCAGCCTTTCTGCACATTGAAATCGATCCTGAATATATCGACGTCAACATACATCCTCAAAAGCGGGAAATTCGTTTTCGATCCGAGGCTCACATTCGCCGCCTCATCATTGAAAGCATTCACAAGATGGCGGAAGAGGCCCACCCCGGAGCTTTTGTATCTACGGAAACTCCGGAGTCCTTGCCCGAGCCTACTCCCTCGCTGCCTCAAAACTTTACCGCCGTTACGCCTATACAAAAACTGCCTCCGGCCCCCATTTCTGCAACACCGCCCACTCCATCTGCGGTTCCGGCACCTACGTTTCCTTCCTCGCCTGTACCGGCCAGCCCACGACCTTCTTTACCCAAGGCGGAACCCCAAACTTCCTGGAAGTTCATCAATCAACTTCAAACACATCTGGCTCTTTATCAGACCGCATCCGGGCTAGTTCTTCTGCACACCAAAGCCGCCAGGGAACGCATTCATTTTGAGAAAATCCTCACCCCGGATGCGGAATCTACTCCCAGTCAGCAACTTCTCCTGCCCATCCCCATCCAATTGGACCCGCTGACCAACGATATTCTCCAGCAACACAAAGCCCTCCTTGCCAAAGAAGGTTTTCATATCGAGCCGTTTGGCCGTGACTTTTACAGGATCGAGGCAATCCCTCCCTGGCTGGATACCAGTGAAGCCGAGCATTTTATCCGACAATTCCTCGACACCGCCAGAGAGCATGGCCAACTTCATCACAAACCGGATCTACAAAGGGAAACTCTGGCCAAATTGGCTGCCCAGCAAATCTCCACTCATTCCTCATCCTTGACAGAAACAGAACTTGCCAAGTTGCCGACCCAACTTCTGGCCTGTCGCCATCCTCACACATCGCCCAACGGCAACGTTACTTTTTTCGAACTTTCCACTCACGAACTTGAAAAAAAATTCGGACGTTCCATAACTTGACCCCCTCAAACCTTTTTTCTGAGACAAACTAATGTTTAAATTCAACGAAACCCTCAAGGACTCCATCCTTCGACACCTAAACCTGACTCTCGCCAGAGATGCGGATTCCGCCACAACGCACGATTGGTGGATTGCAACGAGTTATGCCATCAGGGACCGTCTTTTGGATAGCTACATGCGAACCCAGAAAGCTCACAGCGAGAAAAATACGCGTCGCATGTATTACCTCAGCCTGGAATACCTGATGGGACGGCTGTTTAACAACTATGTCTTTGCTGCCGATGCAGAAGGTGAACTGACCAAGACTCTCGAGGAGCTGAATCTCGATCCGGAGATTCTCAAAAATGAGGAGCCTGAGATGGGACTGGGCAATGGAGGTTTGGGGCGACTGGCTGCCTGTTTCCTGGATTCTCTGGCCACTTTGGATCTGCCTGCAGTGGGTTACGGAATCTTTTATGAATTTGGTCTATTCCGCCAGTTCTTTGAAAATGGTCACCAAGTTGAAAAGCCCGATAACTGGAATCTCGAAAACGGGACCCCATGGGAAATTGTCAGGGCGAATTACACTCAGGAAGTCCCGCTCTATGGGCATGTGGAAGACGTTTACAATGACGCGGGAGACTGCACCCGTGAGTGGAAACACTCCCAGACCATCATCGGCCTTCCCCATGATTTGCCCATCCCTGGTTATGGTACGGAAACCGTCAATTTCCTTCGCCTGTGGGAAGCCAAAGCCTCCAATGACTTCAATCTGAAAATCTTCAATCAGGGCGGTTATGTGGAAGCGGTTCGGGAAAAAGCCATTAGTGAATCGATTTCAAAAGTTCTCTATCCTAACGATCAGACCGAATCCGGGAAGGAACTGCGCTTGGTGCAGCAGTATTTCTTTGTGACCTGTTCACTCAAGGACATCCTCCGCCGTTTTCTCAAGCAGAATGATGACTGGGATTTACTTCCGAAAAAAGCCGCCATCCAGCTCAATGATACCCATCCTGCTGTAGCCATTCTCGAGTTGATGCGACTCCTGATCGACCTCCATAAGCTGGATTGGGACAAAGCCTGGGACCTGTGCCGCAGAACTTTTTCCTACACCAACCATACTCTCTTGCCTGAAGCACTGGAGAAGTGGAGTGTGCCCCTGTTCCAGAAAGTTTTGCCCAGGCATTTGGAAATTGCCTTCAGAATCAACAACCAGTTCCTCGAGACTGAAGTTGAAAAGAAGTGGCCAGGCGATGATCAGAAAAAAAGCCAACTCTCGATTATCGAAGAAAGTCATCCGAAGATGCTTCGTATGGCCTACCTCAGTGTGATTTCCAGTCATACCGTAAATGGCGTAGCTGCCCTTCATACCAAGCTGCTGAAACAGCACCTGCTCCATGACTTCGATGTACTCTATCCGGGAAAAATTCAGAACAAAACCAACGGCATCACTCCTCGCCGCTGGTTGCTGGCCTGCAATCCAGGGCTGTCCCACCTCATCACTGAAACCATTGGCGATGGCTGGCAACGGGACCTGGATCAACTTAGTGCACTCGAATCCGTGGCCAAAAATGCCAGCTTCCAGAAAAAATTCCGGGAAGTGAAAACGCAAAATAAGGAAAAACTGGCGGATCTCATCGAAAGCAAACTCGGGTTCCGCCCAAGTACTGATGCCATCTATGATGTGCAGATCAAGCGACTCCACGAATACAAACGGCAGCACCTTAACTTTCTGCATATTCTGACCCTTTATCGTCGTCTGCTTCACAATCCTGACCTCGATATTCAGCCACGGGTCTTCATCTTCGGTGCAAAAGCGGCCCCCGGTTATGAACTGGCCAAAAACATCATTCTGGCCATCAACCTGGCCGCGGAGAAGATCAACAACGATCCTCGAATTCAGGACAAACTCAAGGTCGCCTACTTGCCGAATTACAATGTTTCCATGGCGGAAACCATCATTCCGGCCGCCGATCTTTCCGAGCAGATTTCCACGGCAGGTAAAGAAGCTTCTGGAACTGGCAACATGAAGTTTGCTCTCAATGGAGCCCTCACCATCGGAACCCTGGATGGAGCCAACGTTGAAATCCGTGAAGAAGTCGGTGACGACAATATCTTTATCTTCGGCCTCAAAGTGGAAGAAGTCGAAAAGCTGCGAGCCAAAGGCTACAACCCTCAAGACATTCTTGCGGCCAATGAAGAACTGGCATCGGTTCTGGGCTGGATTCGTTCCGGACATTTCTCTCCCGGAGATCATGACATGCTCCTGCCTCTGGTGCGTTCACTTACCGAATGGGGTGACCCCTATCTGGTGCTTGCAGACTTCGCCAGCTATCTCCAGGCACAGGAGAAGGTGGACCAAGCCTATCGCAACAAGAAGAAGTGGACTGAAATGGCCATCCTCAATACCGCCAGAGTCGGCAAATTCTCCTCTGACCGCACCATCTCCGAATACGCCAAAGAAATCTGGAAACTCGACCCCGTCAGTGTCGAGTCAACGTAGAGAACAAAGTGACCTCAGAGGACAGCAAACATCTCTGGTGTTGCTTTAGTTTTTGTTTATACTAGGTCGCGAAGTCTCCACGTCAGATACAATGGCAAATTCAACAGGTCATACTTTGCCTGTTTCCCTTGTGTTGTATGCACATTAATGAATTCCAGGGATGGAGTGTTTCTCGATAGTCGTACAGCCAGATCCAAACCTTTTTCCTGCATGAAGATTTGCAGGCTTTTCATGGAACCGGCAGATCCACCTTTTACCTCAACCGGAATGATTCTTCCTTCAATTTCAGCCAAGTAATCAATTTCTCCAACTCGTCCACCTTCTCTACGCCAATGGTGAACTTGACCCAAATAGGTGGCTTCCCCGCATGCCAGTCTAAGTTGCTGGGAGGCAAGTTGTTCTGCCAGGCCTCCTCGAATTGTTGGGGGAATGTCATTCCATTGTGGGAATTTTCTGGCTGCCGGTGTATTCCAAAGCCCATGGGCCAAGCCAATATCAAGAAGGCCAACCTTTTGAATTCTTGGATTGGCTTCACTTGCCAACGGAATTCCATTGGCCGCAGAATGAGGAATCAACTGGCATAGGTGAGCCATTGCCATCAGCTTCAGACCTTGTTTGACATGTTGAGCTTTCAGATTTCCTGGAACACGGTTATACACAAACTTGTTTCCCAGGGAGTTGATGATGTGAAGTAACACCTGCTCCAAAACCATTCCGGATAAATGCCCCGAATATTTGGTAAAGTCATCGCGATACGCTTGCAGGAGGTCCCGTTGTAACGTCCGTATACTTGCCCCGTCTTCATTGGCGAGATCATGCTGCACCATATCCGGCATGCCTCCAACCATCGCAAATCTGTCAAACCATTCCGTTGCTTTTTCATGCACCGCCGATGAGATTTTTTCATTGGGTTGCCATTCTCTCAGGCGATCCAATAGAGCCGTACAATCATGTGCCAGCAGGTATTCTTCAAAGGAAAGTGGTTCCACATATGCATAGCTGATTCGGCCGACTGGTACACTGTGCTCAAAGTCTGCCAGAGCAAATTCCAGAAGCGAACCGGCTGCAATGACTGGTAGTTGTTCCATTTCTTCTGCAAACCAGCGTAATCCGGCCAGTGCCTCAGGTGCTGCCTGTATTTCATCCAGAAATAGCAAGCTCTCCTCTGGATTGCAGGTAATTCCTTTAGCGATACACAAATCATCAAAGATTCGTTCTGGATCTCTTGCTGAGAACAGTTGGCGCAACTTTGGCTCTCTCTCGAAATTGATTTCCAGCAATGTACGTTTGGTTCGGCTCGCCAACTCTCGTACCAGCCAAGTTTTTCCTACTTGCCTGGCTCCCCTGATCACCAGTGGTTTCCGATTCCCTGAAGTCAGCCAGTTTTGAAGGAACTCTGTAAACTTTCGTTGCACAACATTAAAAAACAACGCGTTGTTTTTGATGTAAAGCGTAAAAAACAACGCGTTGTTTTAGCTGACTAAGCGCTGGAAACCTAAATAGCAGACGGGAATTCTGGAATTATTGAAGAATACCTAATTTCACCGGAGTACGAATAAAATTTGAAAGTGCTATCTTCACGGCATAGCCAAACTTCTTTTGCTCCTTTTGCCAGATACAATTCTCTTTTTTCTTTCATCTCTTCATCCGAATTGGACGGAGACATGATTTCTATCATAATGTCTGGAGATTGGCGGTATGGAGTTTCCAAGCCAAACTGCTTGGCAAAATCTTTTGAAAGCCATGCCACATCTGCGACCTTCACACCTTTGCTTGTTTCTATGGAGCATTCGGAAATGATTTCCCCCTCGACCTTACTACGAGCTAACAATGTAATAATTTTTGCCTTTAAGTTGCCACGTTGATTGGATGCCGGACTCAATGTAATGTTTCCCCATTCATTGAGTTCAATTTTGAATGGTAAATCTTGAAATCTCTTGTCCTCACACACTTGCGACCAATTCATGGAAACCAAGGCTGGAGAATTTATTATTCGCGACAATCATTGATTTTCAAAAGCTTTAACACCAAGGAACCGCATTTATGAAGCATTATCGATTTTTCCTCTTCCTCATCCCGATTCACCTGTTTTCAGCTGTTTTGAAACAGCCTGCTCCGGAGAAGTTTCCTGAATTGTACGCTTATACAGATACTTGTAACAGCTATTTGCTGAAGAAGGGGCATGTGGCTTTGATGATTGATCTTGGGGATGGTGGGGCTTTGCCGCATTTAGATGAGATTGGAGTACAGCAGGTGGAGTGGATTTTGTTTACACATCATCATCGGGAGCAGTTGCAGGGGATTGGGAAAATTGACCGTTCGGTGACCAACGTTGCAGTGCCGAAGGGAGAGTTGGAGTTGTTTGAAAATCCGACCCATTTCCGGCGTTGGTATCCGAAGCTCAATGATCCGTATTCGGTCTATGGGGCAGGTTATGCCCGCCCTCCGCAAAAGGCCGTTGCTGTGGATCAATCACTGGAAAACAAAGAGGTTTTTAAATGGAGAGGATATGAAATCCAGTGCGTGGAGACGCCTGGGCATTCTCCGGCGAGTTTCACTTATTTGGTCGAAGGCAAGGATGGGGCGATTGGAGCCTTTACCGGAGGGCATTTTCATGATGGGGCCAGGATGACGACATGGTACGACTCCGAGTGGGATTATGGATTTGGAAAAGGCGTGGATGCGTTGCTCAAGTCCACGGAAACTCTCATCGAAAAGTCGCCGACTCTTGCATTCCCTTCGAAAGGGCCTGTCATTGAGAAGGCGACTGTGCAGTTGGAGACTTATCACCAGAAACTGACTACTTTTCGTAAAAGCTACATTCGGGGTTACGATCCTTTCAAAGCAACGGCCAAGCAAAGAGATCCTTTATCCAAGCCGACCGAGTTTTCCTTGATCAACCAGATCACTCCGCATCTTTACAAGCTCAACTCTGAAACCTTCGGAAAAAACTTCACCATACTGATTGCCGACAGTGGGCATGCCTTGGTGTTGGACTGTGGGTTGTTTCCGGAAGTTTTTCTCCACAAGTTGATCCAGGGGATGAAAAAGCATCTTGGCTTGAAGCAGATTGATGCTCTGTGGATTTCACACATGCATGGGGACCACTTTCTGTTAGGGCCTGTTCTGAAGAGGCATTACGGAGCCAAGGCCTGGACTTTGGATCGCATCGCTGATGTTTGTGAGAATCCCAGAAACTATGATTATGCGGCACTGGTTTCTTCCTATGGTTCCGGATTTGACGGGATGAAGATTGATAAACGCTTTGCGGATGGCGAAAGCGTTGAATGGGAAGGGTACAGGATCCAGGTCGATTGGATGCCTGGGCAGACGAAGTTTCATTGTGCACTCTGGCTGGAAGTCGATGGGCAACGGGTGGTTTTCACCGGGGATAACCTTTTTGCGGATTCATCTGATCCCTCTCAAAATGGACACGAAGCCGTCGTTGCCCGGAATGATGCCATTTTGGAAGAGGGCTATCTTTACGGAAGCCGTTATCTCAAGGAGCTGAAACCCGATTTGATCCTGGGCAGCCATTCTTATGTGATGCCAAATCCTGAGGGCTTGATTGATCGGTATCACAACTGGTCCAAGGAGATGATTCGTCTATACAAAGAAATGTTGCCGGAAACCGACTACGAATATCTCTATGATCCCAATTGGGTGTCGGCCTACCCTTATCGAGTCGATCTCTCCGAAGAATGTACCCAGGCCGTGCAGATTTCGGTGCGGAATTTTCGTTCTACTCCACAGCACCACCACATTCGGCTTCAGCTTCCTGAAGGGATCACTGCGGAGCCTGCTGTACTGGATGGGTTGACTGCGCCTGAGTCCACTCGGACGTATGCCGTCACCTTGACAAGAAATTCAGAGAAAATGAACAAATCCCCGCTGGAAATAGTCCCTTTTGATATCAGTTTGGATGGTGTTCACCATGGTCAGCTTTTTGACTTTCTGGTGCGTACACAAGCTGAAGCCCCACCCGAATAAGCTACCATGTTACGATTTTCTCTTTTCGCCGTCGTCCTGTTGACTTCGCTTTCTGCGAATGAAACAAAAGAGTACACTTTCCCGGAAGGGGAGTTTCTTGAGTACAGTATGAGTTGGAGTGCTCTCAAAGTTGGCGAAGCGACCTTACGCCGAAATCCCAATACGAAGTATGAAGGGACTCCATGCCTGCACTTTACCATGACCGCCCGGACCTACGGCATTGCCGACAAAATCTACAAAGTCCGGGACCAGATCAATTCCTACACGGATCTGAAGCTCCATAACACTCTTTATTACACCAAGAAACAGCAGGAAGGCCGTACCAAACGGGATGTAAAGGTCACGTTTGATCATGAGAAAAAGGAGGCCCTCTATCACAATTTTGGGAAACCTAACCCGAAACCGCTTAAAATTCGCGACGGGATTCTGGACCCACTCTCCATCATGTATTCCCTCCGCAACAAGAAGCTGAAGGTGGGGGAAGTCGTGAAATTGCCATCTACGGACGGAAAGAAGGTCATCGAGGTAGAGGTGGGCGTGTTGGACAAGGAGAAGGTCAAAGTGCCTGCGGGCAAATTCACTGCCTTTCGCCTTGCTCCGGCGACGAAGGATTTACGTGGAGTATTCAAGAAATCCAAAGATGCCAAAATCGAATTGTGGGTTTCGGAAACGGCCCCGCACTATCCTCTCAAAATGAAGAGCAAAGTCATTGTCGGCAGTTTTTCCGGCAAGCTGGTGAAGATTACGAAGCCTAAGAAGTAGGTTTTTGAGTCAGCAGGCAGACTGAATGGGCTGCAATGCCTTTGCCTTTGCCGATGTCGCCGATCTTTTCATTGGTGGTGGCTTTTATGCCGATGGCGGTCTTTTCCAGGTTCAAGCTTTCGGAAAGACGTTCTTTCATGGCATCAAGAAACGGGGAGACTTTGGGTTCTTCCGCAATCAAGGCACTGTCTACATTGACCAGTTTCCAGCCGCGTTTCTCAATTTCTTCCAGAACTCCAGTGAGGATCTTCTGAGAATCAATGCCTTCAATGCTGGCATCGGTGTTGGGAAAATAGTGTCCAATATCCGGGAGCCCGGCTGCGCCAAGAATGGCATCTGCAATGGCGTGGGACAATACATCGGCGTCGGAATGCCCGAAGAGACCTTTGTTGTGAGGAATGTTTACGCCACCGAGGATGAGCGGGCGGCCTTCGACCAATTGGTGGATGTCATATCCGATTCCGATTCGCATAACTTTTGAGGAAATTATTGGGATTGTTTTAGGAGGTATTCCAGCAGAGGAAGGTCGGCGGGAGTTGTCAGCTTGGGGTTGGGATCAAGATTCTCCATGAGATGGACTTTGCCGCCTTGCTCCGCCAGAGCGGAGGTGTCGTCGGTGAGTTGAAGGTTTGCCTCTACTGCTTTTTGGTAAGCTTCCCGGATCAAGGGGTATTGGAAGGTTTGTGGAGTTTGTAGAGCCCAGAGGTTTTCCCTGGACACGGGCTCCAGGGTGGAAGGGGCTTCGGAGGAGGCTCGTTTCAGGGTGTCGGTGACTCTTGTGGCAGGGCTGGCTGCCTGGTGTTGCCGGGCCGCATCGAGAAGGTTTTGGAGAAGCTTGGCAGAGATCAGAGGTCTGGCTGCATCATGGATGAAGACAATTTCCGGAGCAGGGGGCTCCAGAGCCTTTAATCCATTGTGTACCGAGTGCATGCGTTCTGCACCACCGGGTACAAAAAGGAATTCAGTCGACGAGGATTGGGGAAGAAGAGCCTGGAGTTGAGCTTTGTGGTCTTCGTCACGATGTACAATGACGAGGGTGTCTACGACTCCTGATGCCAAAAACGTATCCAGAGAATGCTGGAAAACGGGTTTACCAGCAAGGGAGAGCAGGATTTTGTCTTCTGTGTAACCCTGCATCCTTCGGCTGGAGCCGCCGGCTAAGAGGATTGCGGCATTAGCCATTTGCGGAGAGTTGATGCTGGATTTCTATGGTTGCCTGTTGGGGATCTGGAGCCTTCAGAATGGGTCGACCCACCACGATGAAACTGGAGCCCAGAGCGGCAGCTTCCGGAGGTGTCATGATGCGTTTCTGATCTCCGGTGTCAGAACCTTTGGGCCGAATTCCCGGTGTGATTAGAAGGGGTGAACCTCCGAGGTTTTCTCTCAGTACCGAAATTTCGTGTGGGGAGCAAACCAGGCCATCCGCTCCGGACTCGATGGAGAGTTTGCCGAGTTTTTGCACTTGTTCCGGAATGGGGGTGGTGATCCCGACTTGGGCCAGAAGCTCTGGATTAAAGGAGGTCAGGATGGTGACAGCGATGAGCTTTGCCTCGGAGGAAGAGTCATCCCGGGCTTGCTTGGCAGCCGCAATCATTTCCGAGCCTCCAGAGGCGTGAAGGGTCAACATCTCAACCGGGCAACTGGACAAGCTTTTGATGGCACTGGCCACCGTGTTGGGAATGTCGTGCAGCTTCAGGTCCAGAAAGATGCGGTAATTTTTTTCGGCGATTTCTTCCAGGAGCTGTGGTCCGTAGCGGGTAAACATCTGGAGGCCGACTTTTACCCATGAGAGGGAGTTGTCGAGCCGGTCAAGGAGGTCGAGAGCCTGAGCTTTCTCTTCCAAATCGAGAGCAAGAATGAGTTGGCAGGTTTGGGTTTTCATTTTCTGAAAAAGCAGCAATGTGTGTGAGCTTTGTGATGAAGGTACAACTGTTTTCTCCAGCGAAGATCAATGTGTTTCTCAGCGTCCTTGGGCTCCGAGAGGATGGATTTCATGACTTGCTATCGGTGGTGACTCCGCTGGATTTCGGGGATGCGCTGGAGGTGGAGTTACTGGAATCGTCGCAGAAGGATGAGCTGATTTGTGATCATCTGGATGTGCCTTTGGGGGATTCCAATCTTGTGCTGAAGGCCGTGAAGGCATTTCGGGAAGCTTATTCATTTGGCAGAAAAGTGAGGATTGAGCTTCAAAAGAAGATTCCGATGGGAGGAGGTATGGGAGGCGGAAGTGGAAATGCAGCAGCTGTACTACATGGTATAAATGTTTTATTGGAGAATCCTTTGTCTGACTCCAAGTTGAGTGAATTGGCAGCCTCCATTGGTTCGGATTGCCCTTTATTTCTTTCCGGAGGTGCAGTGATGCTTCGAGGACGGGGCGAAATCGTGGAAAAGTTGCCCCCCGCCGCTTGTCGAATATTGGCGGATCGAGAGGTCTATTTACTTCTTCCGGGGATTGGCATCCCGACAGTCTGGGCTTATCAACGATTTCGTGAGTTGGGGGAATCGTCTTATGATTGCAGGGAAAAGATGGAAGAGAAAGTTCAGGATTTTCTGAATGGAAAGTTGGCTCTGGAGTCCTTGCTGCACAACAATTTCGAGCCGTTGGTTTATGATAAATTCCTTGGCTTGTCCGTGTTCAGAGATCGGTTGTTGGCATTGTCTCCGAAGGGAGTCTTGCTTTCTGGAAGTGGCTCGACCTTGTTTGTCATTGGCCCTGAAAATGGGTTTGGTGTAGGCATCGATTCTGTGTTGGAAGCAGCAGGTCAGGAGGCTTTCGGTGGGGATTTTGAGCTTGTCAAGGCTAGGACTGCCCCCTTTGAATCCGCCCCTTTTGTGCCCAGTCCATGATAACCCCACATTTTTAAGGCACCTTTACCCCACTATATTTCATGAATGCAAATGACCCAACTGAGCAGGAATTGCTCCTGAAAGGCGTCAAGGTATCCCCTGGCGTTGCTCATGGTCCTGCATTCATTATGTCCGAAGTGGAGTTGGATGTACCGAATTATCAAATTCGGGAAGATCAGGTGCAGTATGAGATCTTCAGGTTCGAGCAAGCATTGCTGCAGACCCGTCAACAGATTACCGAACTTCAGGAGGAAGTACGGGAAAAGCTCAGCGAAGAGGAAGCTTTGATTTTTGATGCCCATCTTCTGGTTCTGGAGGACCGAGCTTTAATTGACGAGACCATGGGGCTACTCCGCAATGAGCATCTCAATGTGGAGAGTTGTTTTCAGCGTGTGGCTCAGCGCTATATCGATTTTTTTACGAACCTCGATGATGCTTATTTAAAAGAGAGGGTTTCGGATATCCGGGATGTGACCCGGCGTGTGCTTCGCAATATGTCCGGGGTGACGGATTCCAGCTTTGATGAACTGAAGGAACCTTGTGTCCTGGTGGCTTCAGACATTACGCCTTCTGATGCGGCCCAAATTGACCTGGATAAAGTCAAAGGCATCGTTCTGGAGCATGGTGGAACGACCGGGCATGCGGTGATTGTTGCCCGCTCAATGGGAATTCCTGCGATTGTGGATGTGCAGACGGCGACCCAAAGGATTCATGCCGGTGAGATTGTTTTGGTGGATGGCTACACTGGCACCCTCATTGTCCATCCCACGAAGGATACGCTCTTTCAGTATGACGAGATCCAACTCCATAAAGACAGTATCCGCCAAATCTATCTGCATGACTCCAAAGGAGAAAATGTCACTGCCGATGGTGTGAAATTTTGCCTGGATGCCAATATTGAGACATCCGATGACCTTGGTAGAGTAGAAGAGGCGGTGGCAGAAGGGATTGGTTTGTTTCGGAGTGAAGCTCTGTATTTACGTTCGGATCATATGCCAACGGAAGAGGAACAGTACCAAGAATACAGTATTGTTCTTAAAAACATGGGAGAACGGGCTGTTACCATTCGGACGCTGGATCTAGGGGGAGATAAGGTATTCCCTGAAACTATGAGATCGGACCATGTGGAGGAGAACCCTTTTATGGGGTTTCGGGCCATTCGTTTCTGCTTGAAACACAAGGATATTTTCAAAGTACAACTCCGGGCTTTGTTGAGAGCTTCTGTACACGGGAAACTGGAGATTTTGTACCCCATGATCAGTGGGGTGTCTGAACTTCGCCAGGCGAATGCTGTTTTGGAAGAGGCCAAAGAGGAACTTCGTGAACGAGGAGTTCCTTTCGATGAAAATGCCAAGGTGGGGGCGATGATTGAGATTCCCAGTGCCGCTCAAGTGGCTCGGGAACTTGCCCGGTTTTGCGACTTTTTCTCGATCGGGACCAATGATCTGACTCAGTATCTCATGGCTGTAGACCGGGTGAATGAAGAGGTGGCACATTTGTACCGCTCCTCCCATCCCTCAGTCCTACGTACGATCAAGCAGATTATTGATGCCGGGAATGAAGGAGAGATTCCTGTCAGTTTGTGTGGAGAAATGGCGGGGGTTCCTGCCTATGCTGCCTTGCTCCTTGGTCTGGGCCTTCGGGAACTGAGCATCTCTTCCTATAACCTTCCGGAAATTCGCTTCATTCTGCGACGTCTCAAAATGGAAGATATGGAGCAATTGGCTAAAGCTGCTCTGGGTTCCTGGGAAACCAGTCAGATCGATGCCCTCCTCGAAGATTTTAAGAAAGAGAAGATCAGTCCCGTGCTCAATACCGCCATAAACGGTATCCATGAGTAGTGTTTGGGTTCCTTAGGCCAAGGCGGCTTCCTGGTGTTGGGTGAGTTCCTCGATGCCTTGACCGCATAGGGATAGGATTTGCTGAAGTTGGTCTGCGGAGTAGGTGGCTTCTTCTCCGGTGGACTGGACTTCAACAAATTTTCCAGAACCGGTCATGACGACATTGGCATCGACTTGGGCGTCGCGGTCTTCGAGGTAGTCGAGATCGAGAAGGGCCTGTTCATTGACGATGCCTGCACTGACTGCGCCAAGGGAGTCGAGAATCGGGTCTTCCGGAATCTTTTCGTCTTCGAGGAGTTTGTTGACGGCGAGTCGGAGGGCAACGTAGGCACCGGTGATGGAAGCCGTTCTGGTGCCGCCGTCTGCACGGAGTACATCGCAGTCCAGCCAAATGGTGAAGCCGGGGAGTTTTTTGAGGTCGATGATGGCCCGGATGGAGCGTCCGATAAGTCGTTGGATTTCCACGGATCTGCCATCGAGCTTGCCTTTGTTCACATCGCGGCGTTTGCGGTCCAGTGTGGAATAGGGGAGCATTGAGTACTCAGCTGAGGTCCAGCCTCCTACGACTCCTTGGGCTTTCATCCAGGGTGGGACATTGTTTTCCACGGAGGCAGCACAGATGACTTGTGTGTTGCCAAAGGAGCAGAGTACGGAGCCGGCTGCATTGGGAGCAATGCCGGTTTGCATGGAGATTGGACGGAGTTGGTCAGGTTGGCGTCCGTCATGACGTTGAGTTGTGTTTTCGCTCATGTATGTGAAGAAAGTTATGCAGTTGCGGGAATGAGTTTGGGTTCTTGCCAGAGGTCGTGCTCTTTGATCAAGTCAATAAGACGGTCGACCGCTTCTTCTTCGGGGATTCCGGTTTTGACGCAGTCCTTGCCGACATAGAGATTGATTTTGCCCGGAGCCCCACCGACATAGCCGAAATCGGCATCCGCCATTTCTCCGGGACCATTCACAATGCAGCCCATGACGGCAATGGTTACTCCGGAAAGGTGCCCGGTGTGTTCCCTAACTTTTTGTGTGGTGGTTTCGAGGTCGAAGAGAGTACGTCCGCAACTGGGGCAGGCAACGAATTCGGTTTTGAAGTTTCTGGAGCGGACACCTTGGAGAATGTTGTAGGCCTGGTGGCGGGCTTGGTCTGGGGTGGCGGCAGTTTCCACGGAAATGGAGTTGCCGAACCCATCGCAAAGCACGGCACCGGAAAGTAGGGCGGCGTCAATCAGTTTGGAGGTGGGGTCGGCCAGTTCTTTCTCGTAGCGGTCCTGGAGGGTGTTTCGAATCCAGATTGGGGAGAGCAGGTGTACTTGCTGGATCGCGGTAAACAGTTCTCTGTATTCGGAGATGGGATGAATGCCGGGAGAAGCATTGGTCAAGGTGACCATGGGGATGGTTCCAGCTGTGAGGATGTCTCCGGCGAAGCGGTTGAGATCTTGTGCAGCAATTCCAATCGAGGCATGAAATCCTTGGCTCTTTGCAGTCTGGAGGTGGGAGAGTAAGGTGTCCTTGTCTCCAGACGGAATGTCTCTGTGAAGGATTAATGTGGGGGAAGCCGTAAGGGCGTTGTCAGGAGTGATTTGATCGATTAAGCCTTTGGTGTCGTCCAGCAGGAGTGCAGGGACGGCTCCAGCCAGGGTTTCCCGGAGTGTATCCAGATGCGGGAGTTCTTCTTCCCCTCGCAGTGTGAGAAGAAGGGTTTCAATGGGGGCTTCCTTGTTGTTGCTCTGGATCTGGGCAACCTGGTTTGTAATTTCCTGCGGGTTGGAGATGGGTTGGCCAATGGGAACAATCACCCGGGGTGGGTATTCTCCACCCAGTGTGACCTCTTCGGATAAGGTGAGGGTTTCAGTCGGGTGCCGGGTGTATTCAAAGGGGCTGATACCAGCTTTCTGGTGCTGGGGAAACAGCTCTGATTTGGTGTGTTCGCCTTCAGCCCATAGATTCTGGGCCAGTTTGGCCAGTTGCTGGGCCACGGGGATTTCGTTGACGGGATTCTCGGTCAGGGAGACGCGGATGGTGTCTCCAAGGCCGTCCATCAGGAGGGAGCCGATGCCGATGGTGCTTTTGATGCGGCCATCTTCTCCATCGCCAGCTTCGGTGACGCCGAGATGAAGCGGG
Organism: uncultured Opitutales bacterium; assembly: GCA_964432425.1. GTDB lineage: Bacteria > Verrucomicrobiota > Verrucomicrobiia > Opitutales > JABJCN01 > JAYPDO01. The sequence goes on from CAYSOI010000003.1 coordinate 34,469, forward strand.
TAATTCATTCCGGCCTGCATCATTTCCTGAGCCGCAAGGCGATAGGCTTCGATCATGACCTTGGGGTTGCTGGCTTTCATGGAGAGGATGATGTCGTGAAAGCTGTGGGATTCTGCAATGCGGATGAATTCCAGTGCGGATTCGATCATCCCTTTGGGGGTATCTCCATATCGATTGAGAATTCGGTCAGACAGGGAGCCGTGATTGGTACCGATGCGCAGAGTGCGGCCAAGTTCTTTGCAGCGCAGGACCAATGGAGAGAAGGCTTCATGGAGACGATCCAGTTCTTCGTTGTACTGAACGTCTGTGTATTCGCGAATCTGGAATTTTTTCCGGTCTGCGTAGTTGCCGGGGTTGACGCGGACTTTTTCGACGTGTTCGACGGCTTCCATGGCGGCCTGAGGAAGGAAATGAATGTCGGCTACGAGGGGGACATCGCATTTGTGGCGATGGAGCTCCTTGCGGATGTCCTCCAGGGCTTGCGCAGCCCGAAGGTTGGGGGCGGTAATGCGGACGATCTCGCAACCGGCTTCGGCAAGCTGTAAAGCTTGTTGCACGGTCGCCTCCACGTCTTTGGTGTCCGTGGTGGTCATGGACTGGACGCGGATTGGGTTGTCCGCACCGACCCGAATATCACCGATGTGGACTTCCCTGGTTTTCCATCGGTAGATGGGGGAGGGAGAGGATGTCATTTGGCTTCAGTTTCGGCAGGTGTCGCTTCAGGTATTTCCTGGGGCGCAGTGAAGATGGTCTCTCTGAAGTAGAGTTCGCGGAGGACTTTGATACGATGCTCTTCATCGTTGTCACCTTTCCAGCGAAGACTGTCGTAAACTCCAACGTAGATGATCATCGAGAAGAGGAGTAGCACGAAGGCGGTTTGTATGCGTACGATGAGGTTGATGGGGAGTCCATTTTTGCGAAATTTGGCAATGGTGGCGAAGAGAATGTGCCCTCCGTCCAAAACGGGGATGGGCAGGAGGTTGAGAATGGCGAGGTTGATGTTGAGGAGGACCGCGAAGACGAGCACGAGGCGGAGGTCAATATTGGCGTATTTGTGAAACACGCGGCCAATCCCGATGGGTCCACTGAGTTGCTGTACACCGATGTCTGAATTTTTGTTCAGGAGGGAAGAGAGCACTTGGAGAGTTGTGCGGATGTGTTGTTTGACTTGGGTAATCGGGTCGAGATGGATGAGGGTTTCTCCACCAGTTCCCAGTCCAAGAATGGGGCGAATGGGTGTGGGTATGATCTTGAGTTCTGCCTCAGCAGGAAGTTTCAGGTTTCGGAGGGTGCTGTCTGATTTGAGCGTGAGGATTCTTGTCTCGGAGTCTGCACTTTCTTCGAAGGATTTTTTGAGGATTTCCAGGTTGTTGATATTAGTGGAGGCAATTTGTTGTAGGGAGTCTCCGATTTTGGGTTGAAAGCTGTGAGCATCCGGGAGTTTTCCTTCCATTTCGTAGAGGAGCCATGTCGACGGGGCGTCGGGGGCGGGAAGTTCTTTTTGAGGTTCCTCATATTTGGGCAGGAAATGAAGAGTGATGGGAGTGCCTTCCACGGATAGGGAGATGGCAATGGTTGTTTTTCGTTCGGCGGCATGCATGGGTTCGATTTGCAGTTCCATGGGTTTGCCATTTCTCTCAATTCCCAGACGAATCGGCTCGAAACCATTCTTTTCCATTTCATCCCGCAGGGTAAGGGTGGAATAGGTGGGCTTGCCATTAATGGAGATGATGCGGTCATCCAGCTGAAGACCTGCTTTAACTGCTGGGGTTCCTTCGAATAAGGTGGTGACAATGTGGCTTGCGGGCATGATTCCGATTTGGCGAATTCGGTCTCCAGAGGCGGTGTTGATGGTGATGAGTTTCGGGAATACGTCGAATTCCAGAATGTCGCCATTGCGTTTGACTTTAAAAGTGGTCTTGGGGTTTCCGTTTTTGTCGCGACCGGCTCCAGTAACAATGCCGTGCTGTACTTCCATAAAATTGCCGACATCCTGGCCATCAATGGCGAGGATGATGTCTCCGGGCAGAAGCCCCGCTTCATGAGCTGGTCCGGGAACTTTCTCTTCATCATCAAGCTCCATGGTTGGGGCAACATAACCAATGGTGGTGGTTTCCTGACCTTCCGAGGTAGGTTGTCCGATTTTCCACAAGAGTAATCCCATTGCCAGGGCAAAGAGTACGTTGAAGACGGCACCGGCGACAGCGACGTAGAACTTGTCGGAGAAACTGATGGGGGGGAGTTTTTCTTTATCGGCGTCCTCTTCAGACTCCTCTGTCGCTCCTTCCATTCTTCCCATGTCTGCCAGTTGGGGGAGGGCGACATAGCCTCCCAGGGGAAGGAGGCTGATGCGGAAGTCTACGCCATCTTTATTGGTCCAGCCAAAGAGTCTGGGGCCAAAGCCGATCGAGAAGCGTTCGATTTTGAGCTTTCTCCATTTGGCGGCTAGGTAGTGGCCGAGTTCGTGAATGAAGATGGAACCTCCAAAGAAGAGAATCAGGATGAAGATTCCTTTAAAATTACTGAATAGTGGTGCAAAGCTTTCCATTGTCGGAAGGGATTTGAAAAATTGTGTGGTGTGCTAGGACGTGAGTTGTTGGCTGGCTATTTTACGGGCCAGTTGATCGGCTTCAAGGATTTCCTCCAGAGTGGCGGGATGTAACTTGGGCATTTGTTGAAGAGTCTTTTCAATAATTCCGGGAATATAATGATAGGGGATGAGTTTATCAATAAATGCCTGAACGGCAATTTCGTTTGCAGCATTAAATGTTGCCGGAGCGGCTCCACCGGCATTCAGTGCGTCTTTGGCCAGTCTGAGGCAGGGAAAACGTTTTTCGTCGGGGGGGCTGAAGTCGAATTGATGGGTTTGCGAAAAGTCGAGGGTGGGAAGGACGCGGGAGTGCCGCCGGGGATGAAATATGGCGTTCTGGAGAGCAAAAGTCATCTCCGGAGGGGAAAGTTGTGCGAGGATGGAGCCGTCTTTGAATTCCACCATGGAGTGGACGATGCTTTGTGGATGGACGACGACCTGAATCTTGTCCGCCGGCATGTCGAAGAGCCACCGGGCTTCAATGATTTCCAGGCCTTTGTTGGCCATGGTGGAGGAGTCGATGGTGACCTTGGGTCCCATGTCCCAGTTCGGGTGCTTCAGGGCTTGTTCCAGAGTGACATTTTGTAGTTCTTCCGTAGTGGCATTGCGAAACTGGCCTCCGGATGCGGTCAGGAGAAGGCGATGAATTTCGTCCGGGTTTACGTTGTGCAGGCATTGGTGAATGGCGTTGTGTTCGCTGTCTGCGGGAAGGAGAGTGGCTTTGTGCTCTTTGGCTTTTTGGGTGATGAGTTCTCCCGCCAGGACGAGGATTTCCTTGTTGGCGAGGATGAGACTTTTGGACGCTTCAATGGAGGCCAGGGCGGGTTGTAGGCCGGTGACGCCGACCATGGCAAAGAGGATGTGGCTGGCTTCGGGTAGGGTAGCGAGTTGGAGGAGACCTTCCATGCCGCCGTAAAGTTTGGAATTTGTGGGGAGCTTGGGGTGATTTTTGGCCTGCTGGTAGGCTTTCTCGCTGTAGATGGCGAGGTGGGGGACGTTAAATTCATTGGCAATGTCGAGGAATGGGTCGATGCTGGAATTGCAGGCGATTCCGAGGAGCTCCACATGCTCCCGGTGCTTGCGGAGGACTTTGAGGGTGCTGTCGCCAATGGATCCTGTGGCCCCCAGGAGAACGAGTTTTATGGGATCCGGTGTCATCATCATGGCAGTAATTGGAGAGTCGTGATGAGGAGGATGTAAGCCAGTGGAGCGGTGGGAATGAGGCTGTCGAGGAGATCGAGGCTGCCTCCGATGCCAGGGATGGTATTGCCGGAGTCTTTGAGTTTGGCCTTTCTTTTAAAACTGGATTCCAGGAGATCACCGAGTTGCCCCACCAGTGCTATGGGAATGCCGAGAATGGCTGCAGTCAGCGGTGGGAAGTGAAAGCCGAAGTTCATGTATTGGTTGGCAATGATGGCGGTGATTGCGGAGGCTGCCGCGGCAGTCAATGCTCCTCCAATGGTGCCTTCCCATGTTTTGCCTGGGCTGAGAACTGGTGCCATCTTGTGTTTCCCGAAACTTTTGCCAACCAGAAGAGCTCCCATGTCTGTGAATTTGGCAGTAATGATGAACCATAAGCATAGGTAGAGGCCCCCAGTGCCTGGCTCGAGATAGTAAATGAGGATGAGAAAGTGGAGGAGAAAGGGGATGTAGAGGATGCCGAGGGTTGTGGGTAGTAAGGTTTCTCCTGGGTATAGAATCTTTTTACCGAAGCAAAGGGTGAGGCCGGCGGATAGAAGGATGGCTCCGACTAGAGGGAGGGCTCCTATTAAATGCTGGACCTGCGTAAGTTCCAGTAGTGGTTCGTAGAAATAATGGGTTGCTGGAAAGATTAGTGAACCTGCAAGAGTTCCAATAATTGGGGCAACTTTTTTACCTGCTTTCTTCCAGATATGGTAGAGTTCCCATTGGGCTGCCGCACTGAAGAGCGTAAGGATCAGGATCCCTCCATCAATTTTAAGAAAGATGATGGTGGTGAGAAGACTCCCCCAGAGAATCAGGGAGCTGAGAATACGTTTCTTCATTCGGAGGTGGAGGCAACGTTGCGGATTTGCTCACCGGTTTTTCCAAACCGGCGTTCGCGTTTCTGGTAATTTTCGATGGCTTTGATGAAGTTTGCCGGGAGAAATTC
>CAYSOI010000003.1:39289-41166 GCA_964432425.1 uncultured Opitutales bacterium
GCCTCCATCGTGTGGCGGAGGGTTTTCTGTACATTTTTGGGTAAATCTTCCACACACCCGAGAGTATTGAGCCGGACTTTATTTTTCTGCAGATCCGGAAGTTCTTTTTTCAGGTAAGTGTTGAGGAGAGTCATTAATGCGGCCACTTCCGCTTTGGGTCTTTTCCAGTTTTCAACGCTGAAGGCATATAGGGTAACGTATTTGATGCCCAGTTCTCTGGCTGTGTCGAGGATATCGCGTACGTTTTCCACTCCTCTTTTGTGACCTTCAATTCTGTTTTTCCCCTGCCGTTGTGCCCAACGGCCATTGCCGTCCATGATGATGGCAACATGTTTTGGAACCGGGTAGGCATCTGTCGTTGAATTGGGCATAAATTATACGAGGTGTGGCAGTAAAACGTGGTTTGTCGAGTTGTCAGTGGATTTTTTGTTTTTCTGTTGGGTTTGCGGTTCTAGCTTGTGTTCGTTTGGTGAGTCAGTACGGAAGTGTGTAGTTATGTATTTGGATGATGTTATTACTCGTGTAAAAGCCCGGAATCCGGGACAGGATTTGTTCATTCAAGCCGTGGAGGAAGTTTTAGAATCCCTGGCTCCAGTGATTAAGGAACATCCAAGTATTGAAAAGCTGAATCTGCTGGAACGTTTGACGGAACCAGAGAGGCAGGTCCTTTTTCGTGTGGCTTGGGTGGATGATAATGGGGATGTACAGGTTAATCGTGGTTTTCGGGTTGGGTTTAATTCCGGTCTTGGGCCTTACAAGGGAGGGTTGCGTTTCCATCCTTCCGTGACGCTTTCCGTGATTAAGTTTCTGGCTTTTGAACAAATTTTTAAGAATAGCCTGACGGGGTTGTTGATTGGTGGAGGAAAGGGAGGTTCTGATTTTGATCCCCGTGGCCGGTCCGATGGGGAAGTGATGCGGTTTTGTCAGTCATTTATGAGTGAATTGTTTCGGCACATTGGTGATCAGACCGATGTGCCCGCAGGGGATATCGGAGTTGGGTCACGAGAGATTGGGTATCTCTTTGGCATGTACAAAAAGCTGACCAATCGTTACGAGTTGGGAACACTGACCGGGAAGGGGACGGATTGGGGTGGTTCACATGGGCGTACGGAGGCGACGGGTTTCGGGTGTGTTTATTTTGCCAGGGAGATGCTGGCGATGAAGGAAGAGTCTCTGGAAGGGAAGGTCTGTGTAGTATCGGGTTCCGGTAATGTGGCTTTGTATGCGATTCGTAAAATCATTGATCTGGGTGGCCGTGTGGTTGCCTGCTCTCAATCTGATGGGTTTTTGTTTGATCCCAATGGGTTGGATTTTGATGCATTGCGAATGATCAAGGAGGTGGAGCGGGAGCGTCTGCAAAAATATGTGGACCTTTATCCTCGGGCTGAGTTTAGAGCGGGGGAGAAGGTTTGGGACGTTGTTTGTGATGCGGCTTTTCCTTGTGCGACGCAAAACGAGATTATGAAAGAGGATGCAGAGCTTCTGGTCGAAAATGGCTGTCGGCTGGTATGCGAAGGGGCAAATATGCCGACTCATCCTGAGGCTCTCAAAGTTTTTCAAAAGGCGGGAGTTTTGTTTGGCCCTGGCAAGGCGGCCAATGCCGGAGGGGTGGCCGTATCTGCGATGGAAATGCAGCAAAATGCAGGTTGGCAGTCCTGGTCCTTTGATGAAGTGGATAAGGAGCTTCGCCGTGTCATGCATGGGATTCACGACACTTGCCTCAAGCATTCTGCTTACTTTGGCCGAGAAGGCGATTATGTCATGGGAGCCAATATTGGCGGCTTCTTACGTGTCGCCGAAGCGATGAAGGCGATGGGCGTACTCTAAAGCCTGGCTGGTAAACCTGCATCGGCCAGGGCTTGTTTGGCTTCTCCTAT
>CAYSOI010000004.1:0-13014 GCA_964432425.1 uncultured Opitutales bacterium
TTCTTTCGCTCAGTCTTCTCCTTTTTTCTTTTTCCGGTTTTTCTTTTTGGCTTCCGGGATGGGGTTGTTGGGAACTCCTTTTTCTATTTGTTTGTCGATTTCCCGGAGATGTTGCTGCCATTTGGGGGGAAGTCCTTCAATCTCCTGGCCTTTTTTGTACTCCCCATCATAGAGGGATTTTCCTTTTTGGTCACGGATGGTCAGGTGTCCCTTGTCTCCCTTTAAGTCCAGGGCTAAGGATCCGTTGTCGTTATTGATTTGAATATGGGTTTGATGATCCGATTGGGTAAAAGTTTGGGTGTGAACCTGGGGGTGTTGATCATTTGTATCAAAATCGAACTGAAATATTCGGGGCTGGTTGTGAAATTTTCTAAAATTTTCTGGCAAAAAGTCTTTTGGCAGGTCCTTCGGCAGGAAACGGCGGGGGAAGTCCTTTTGTGGAAACTCTGGTGCTTCTGGTCTGACAGGGACTTTACGAGTTGTGAGCTTGGCTGATGCAGTATGCTCTCTACCTTTGCGGAAGTAAGTGATGCCAACATTTACTCCTGATTCCTTGGAACGAATGAGTTCGCGGAGCTGTTCCGGATTGATGATAATCTGGTCATCAATTTTTTGCAGAATATCATGTTGTTGTAATCCGGCTTCATCCGCAGGGCTGCCTGGTTCAACTTGTTGAATATTTAGGTAAAAGCCTTTGGGAAAACCTAGTTGGTGGGTCAGGGTTGGTGAGACTTTCGTTGAATATACTCCAAGAAAAGTGACTTCCTCAGTGTGTTGCTGGTGATCTGCCTCCGAGGGACATTGGTTGCCCGTTTGAATGTAACCCTCTGGTTCAGCTAGAAGGATCTGTGAAAGTAGAATGAAGGCGGCCGGTAGGAGGCGGGTTTTATTTTTGTATATCGATATATTCATATGTTGTTCCTCTGTTGGATCTTTAGAAATTGTCCTCTATTTATATCGAGAACGGAAATTGTGGGGATTAATAGGGTTCCAGTTTGACTTGGATAACGTGCTCTCTGGGGACAGCCATATGCATACTGGACTTGTCCGTTGGATCGGTAAAAGTGGTCCTATCGAGGTACCGGTAGCGGAATTGCTGGGATGGAGGTCTTTGGGGGGAATGAATCACTCCTTCATTGCGAACATCGACAAGAATGGTTTCCCGGTCCGTAGCTTGCCATTGGATTAGGTCCGACGCCGGGGCTTCTGTTGTGGAAGCAGGCGATGGATCTGCCGGGACTGCATTGACCTTTGTTTTCGCCAGTTGGATGGAGTTTTGTTTTTGAATGTAGATGGAGGAACCCAGTATTCCTGCACAAAGTAGAATGGCTGCAGCAATACCGAGGGGTTTCATCAATGGAAAAAAGGTCTTTTGAGCGGAGGGGGGTGCTGGCTGGTTGATAACGGCAATGTTTCCCTGAGAGCCAAGGGCGTCACTGATATCTTCAAGAAAGCTTTGGGGTGGGGCTTGAGGCGTGAGCCCTCGTAATTCCTGCTCAAGTTCTGTAAGTGGGTCTTTCATTGAGGGAGCTTGGATAGAGATTTCTTGAGTTTTGTCAGGGCATGACGGTAGCGGGATGCTGCAGTGTGCAGGGGAATACCTAAAGTGGAGCCGATTTCCTCAAAGGTCAGATCTCCCCATATCTTGAGCATAAGGACTTCCTGGTGCTTTGATGGGAGCTGCTGGATTGCTTTCTCTAGAGCCTGGTGCCTTTCTTGTTTTTCCAGAGTATATTCGAACCATTGCGATTCACCGAGTTCCAGTTTCTCAAAGTTGTTTGCTTTTTCTTCACGTCCGATTCGCCGAATGTCTTTTCTGGCATAATCGATGGCGATGCGACGGATCGTTTTGTATACCAAGCTGGGAGCGACTTCACCAGTGTGGCCGTAGAGCCTCCATATCCGCACAAAGGCTTCCTGTACGATGTCTTCCGCATCAGCAGGGTTTCTTGCCTGTTGCCTTGCAAACAAGAGGAGGCGTGCTCCGTGCTTTTTGAACCATTCTCTCCAGATGGGTTCCTGATTTAGCTGACTCATGATGTTTTTACGGCGTTTTGTACAAGTCTTAGCGCAGTGAAGCATTCAGTTTGTCAAAGTTTTCCGATGTTGCAAGTCAGGCTCCAAAAATACAAGAAGCGCCGACCTTTCGGGGGCGCTTCTTGAAAGACAACAATAAACAACAAACTCGATTTTCAAGTTAGAAAGCTTTTCAACTTTCTGAAGGGTAAGACGGGGTTACTTTGAAATCCGTTCAAAGTTTGTTGAACTTTTTTTTAATTATTTAGCGAAACCGCACAAATCCTAGGTGAATTAGTGTGGTTTCTTGATAAGTTTTTGAGCCAGTGAAAATCTTGCGATGGCTTCCAGCTTTTCAATTTCTGCTGGGTCCATGTCTTCGGCTTCAGCTTTTTTAATGGCTTCGAGGGCTCTTTGTTCAGCCGCATGAGCCTCATCAAAGTCAATGTCGTCCACATCAATGGCACCTTCGGTCAAAATCGAGATTTTGTCTCCAAAGATTTCTGCAAACCCTTTATCAATCGCAATTTGATCCGTCTCCCTTTCGTTCATGACTCGGATTTCTCCTGGATTGATCATGAGGATGAAGGGAATGTGCCCGGGCAAGACTTCAATGTCACCACTGGTGCAGGGAATTTTCACACGTTCAACATTGCTCTTGTTGTAGATGCGTTTTTCCGGTGTGACGATTTCCAGTGTCAATGGCATGGCTGAAATGGGCTCAAGGTAGCAGATTAAATGGGGCGACCGGGCTTTTAGGCGGCATCCACGTTCTCAAGAACGGAGTCGATATTGCCCTTCATGTAGAAGTCGTTTTCTGACACGTGGTCGAGTTCACCATCCAGGATCATCTTGAAACCTTTAATAGTGTCTTTCACGGGGACGTACTCTCCAGCCACGCCAGTGAAGATTTCAGCAACGTGGAAAGGTTGAGAGAGGAATTTCTGAATTTTCCGAGCCCGGAAGACGGTTTGCTTGTCATCATCAGAAAGTTCATCAATGCCGAGAATAGCGATGATGTCCTGAAGGTCTTTATAGCGTTGGAGTACTTTTTGTACGCCTCGTGCTACGCCAAAGTGTTCTTCGCCCACAATGTCTGGAGCAAGAGCTGTGGAAACGGAAGCCAGAGGATCCACGGCCGGATAAATGCCCAACTCCGCAATGGAACGCTCAAGAACGATTGTGGAGTCAAGGTGAGCAAAGGTGTTGGCCGGGGCGGGGTCAGTGAGGTCATCCGCAGGGACGTAAACCGCCTGGAAGGAAGTAATGGAGCCCTTTTTGGTAGAGGTGATGCGTTCCTGAAGGATACCCATTTCCTGAGCGAGGGTTGGTTGATAACCTACGGCAGATGGAGAGCGGCCAAGCAGAGCACTTACCTCAGAACCGGCTTGGGAGAAACGGAAAATGTTATCCACGAAAAGAAGAACGTCCTGATTCATTTCGTCGCGGAAGTATTCTGCCATGGTAAGACCGGAAAGAGCGACCCGCATACGTGCACCGGGAGGCTCATTCATTTGTCCATATACCAGAGCCACTTTGGAATTCTCGATATTGTTTTGATCAATAACTCCAGCATCGGACATTTCGTGGTAGAGGTCGTTACCTTCACGGGAACGCTCCCCTACTCCAGCAAACACGGAGTATCCACCGTGAGCTTTGGCGATGTTGTTGATCAACTCCATGATGACAACGGTTTTGCCTACGCCAGCACCACCGAATGCTCCAACCTTACCTCCTTTGATGAAGGGACAGATCAGGTCGATCACTTTGATACCGGTTTCCAGAATGTTGGCTTGTGTATCCTGCTCCACCAATGTCGGTGGTTGGCGGTGAATGGGAAGTGTGGTTTCATTACCTACTGGTCCACGTTCATCCACAGGATCACCAGTAACATTAAAGATTCGACCCAGAACTTTTTCGCCAACGGGTACGGAGATGGCAGCTCCTGTGTTGATAATATCCATGCCGCGAACCAGACCGTCAGTGGTGGACATCGCTACGGCTCGAACTGCGCTGTTGCCGAGGTGCTGCTGAACTTCGAGAACCATTTTGCCCCCTCCGATTTCTTCGGGTCGAGTGACTTCGAGGGCATCGAAGATGTCTGGTAAGTTGTCTGCGTCAAATTCTGCGTCAACGACAGCACCGATAACTTGAATGATTTTTCCGGGTTTGCTCATGGAATTTTTTTATTGAATGAAAGGTTTTAGGCTTGGCTGGAAAAGGTAGCAGCAGAGATTTCGAGGATTTCCTGGGTAATGGCAGCCTGGCGTACGCGGTTGTACTCAAGAGTGAGGTCATCAATGAGAGACTTGGCGTTATCCGTCGCACTTTTCATGGCGACCATTCTTGCACTGTGCTCGGAGGCTTTGGATTCCAGTACCAGTTGAAAGATTTGCTGCTTAAAGAAGAGTGCGCTCAATTCTGCCAAAATGTCTTCCCGTTTGGGATCGAAGTGAATTTCACGATCATCTTTGGCGATGATGCTTTCCTCGGCACCGAATCGTTCCCGGAGGAAGTTCAGCATGGTGGAAACATCCAGAATGGGAAGGATGGTCAGTGTTGCCGGGTGTTGGCTGAGGGTATTGATAAATTGCGTGTAGACGACTTCGACTGTATCAATCTTATTCTCTGTGAAGGCTTTGAGCATGTACTCCACAGCCGGGCGAACTTCAGAAAAGAGAGCATGGTCGCTCAGTGGGTAATCCGCCAGAAGTTCCCGTTTGGTTCGTGAGAGGAATTGTGCTCCACGTTTTCCGATGGAAACAAATTTGCACTCTCCTTCCAGTTTGGAGATGTGGCGACAAAGGTTGGAATTTAATGCACCACATAGGCCTTTGTCGGAACTGATGACGAGAATGCCACGTTTTTTGACTTCCCGTTTTTGAAAGATTGGGATGTCAATGGAGGAGAGGTCCATCCCGCCAAGTGAAGCCAGCATATCCGCTAGCAGAACCGCATATGGGCGTCCCGCCATGGCGTGATCCTGCGCCTTTTTCATCTTGGATGCCGCCACCATTTGCATGGCTTTGGTGATCTGCATCGTGTTCTTGACGCTTTTGATTCGGCGTCGGATGTCGCGGGTGTTGGCCATGTCTTAGGGTGACGGTTTGGGAAAGGGTGAGGTTCTTGCGGTTGGTTTATTCGCCCCAGGTACGTTTCCATTCTTCTACGGTAGCCCGTAAATCTTTTTCGATATCTTCCGTGATGGACTTTTCTTTGAGGATTGCCTCGGTAACTTCTGTGCCACGGGTGATGAAGTGTTCCTTCAGACTGGATACCGCTTCAGTGGCCCGGTCCGCAGGAATGCTGTCAAAGAAATTGTTCTGCACGGCCCACATAAGTCCGACTTGAATTTCTACCGGAATGGGGCTGTAGGCAGGTTGTTTGAAGGTTTCCACAACACGGGCTCCCCGGTCCAGAGTGGCTTTGGTTTTGGCATCAAGGTCCGATTCAAATTGGGAGAAGGCGGCCAGCTCCCGGTATTGGGCAAGTTGGAGTTTCACTTTACCGGCTACTTTCTTGATCGCTTTGATCTGAGCGGCAGAACCTACCCGGGATACGGAGAGACCCACAGAAATCGCCGGACGAATGCCTTGGTTGAACAGGTCGGTTTCGAGGAAGATCTGTCCGTCAGTAATGGAAATGACGTTTGTTGGGATGTATCCAGATACATCTCCCATCTGTGTCTCAATGATGGGCAATGCCGTGAGGGAACCGCCGCCATTATCCTTGTTCAGACGTGCGGAACGTTCCAGAAGGCGTGAATGGAGGTAGAAAACGTCACCTGGATAGGCTTCACGACCGGAAGGGCGTTTCAACACGAGAGAAATCTGGCGATAGGCAACTGCTTGCTTGGAAAGGTCATCATATACGATGAGTGCATCCATTCCGTTGCTCATGAACCACTCTCCCATTGAGGCTCCTGCAAAGGGGGCGAGGTATTGATTGGCCGGATTGTCCGCAGCTGGAGCACTGACGATAATGGTGTATTTCAGTGCATCTGCTTCTTCCAGAGCTTTGATGGTACGGGCGATGTTGGCATTCTTTTGTCCAACGGCTACATAAATGGAGTAAACAGGGCGGAAGTCCGGTCCTCCATTGACCTCACCCTGACGATTGATGTTAGCCTGGTTGATGATGGTATCAATCGCGATGGTGGTTTTCCCTGTGGAACGGTCACCAATGATCAATTCCCGCTGGCCGCGTCCGATAGGGATCATGGAGTCAATACTGAGAATACCGGTCTGGAGGGGTTGGTCCACGGATTGACGTGGGATGATGCCAGGAGCAATCTTTTCAATTGGGTATTGCTCTTTCGCGTCAATTGGACCTTTCCCATCAATCGGTTTGCCAATGGCATCCACGACTCTTCCAAGCAATTCCTTGCCCACCGGGACAGACAGGAGTTTACCGGTGGTCCGGGCTTCATCTCCTTCCTTGAGCTGAGAATAGTCGCCGAGAATCACGCAGCCGACTTCGTCTTCTTCCAAGTTCAGGGCGATGCCGAATACACCACCAGGGAACTCCACCATTTCGTTGAACATGGCCTTGGAGAGGCCGTCAACTTTGGCAACACCGTCAGCGATCATGGTGATATTGCCAACATTGGTTTTTACCGAGCTGGTAGAGAGTTTGTTAATTTCCGATTGGATGAGTTCCGCGATTTCGCTCATTGGGTGGTCCGGTTACTGATTTATATGTAAAGTGAAAAGGTTAGGGAAAAATTTAGATAGCTTTCTCTGCCAGAGGGCGAAGGCGAAAAGCGGCAGAATCCTCGTACACATCATCCCCGAGGGAGACGCGGATGCCTGCGAGAAGGTCAGGATTCTCTTGTGTTTGAATAGAAATTTTGCGGCCTGAGTTTTCCTCCAGAAAGGATTTCACTGCATCCAATGCGTCTTGGCTGAGTGGGCCTGCATGCTCGACCTGAGCCGTGTATTTGTCGATTTCCCGTTCGATGAGTTTTTGATAACACACCAGGAGTTTTTTCAATTTTCTGGGAGGTTGTGCAGAAAGAGCGCCGAGCACTTCCTTTACTTTGTCTGCCGAGATCTCGCCATTGTCCATTGAGAACATAACGAGCTTCTTTGCGAGGTCACGGGTTTGTTTGTCAGCAGCCATTGGAGTTCAGTTCAATTGTGACTTTCAGTAGAATCAGGCTTCTGCAAGTTCTTTTGCGGCTACCTCACTGAAGCTGGATTTCTCTTCATCCTTAAGTTCACGGCTGATGATTTTTGAGGTCGTGGCCAGTACCAGATTGGCGAACTCTTTCTTGGCGTCATCAATCATGTTCTGACGCTCTAGTTCCATTTGTTCACGGGCCTTGCGGACAATATCTTCCGCACGTTCTTCCGCGTCTTTACGGAGTTTGGCTTCAAAGTCCTTTGCCTGTTCCCTTGCGGTGGCCAGTGTTTTCTGTGCTTCTTCCGAGGCTTCCTTCAGGGTTTCGTTGTGCTTCCGTTCTGCGTCTTCCAGCTTGATCTTCACTTCATCGGCAAACCGAAGGCCGTCCGAGATCTTTTTCTCCCGCTCTTCCATGGTGCTGAGCACTGGCTTGAAGCCGTATTGCCAGAGGACATAGGCGAGAGTCAGGAAGCAGATGATTTGAGCAATGAGCAGAGGTGCATCCACTCCAAATTGAAGGGCGATTTCTTTAACAGGATTCACGCCTGCTTCGCCATGATCATGGTCGTGAGCAGCTGCTGCAAGAATGAAGTGAATTGGGCTCATGGTCTATGATTTGCTTTGGGCGTCGTAGCTGCGGCTCACAATGGGTGAACCGCAGCACATGACAAAGTGATTCTGGGATTAGTTTCCAAGGAAAAGTGCGTAGAAGGCAACCGCTTCGGCCAGAGCCATTCCGATAATGCTTTGAACGAGGATTTGTCCGGAGGCGCCTGGATTGCGGCCTACCGCTTCAGCGGCCTTCATTCCGACTAAAGCTACGCCGATCGCAGCACCGAGACAACCGAGTCCACCTTGGATATTTCCAGAGATTTGTGCGAGAATTTCTAACATGGTTTTTGAGGTTTGTTATTTTGATTAATGGTAGTTCCTGCCGCCCACGATCTTTGCATGGTCCCGGCAAGGAAAGTGGTGTTGATTAGTGGTGGTCGTCTCCGTGATTACAAATAAGGCCGATGTAGACCGCAGTGAGAAGCATGAAGACCAGTGCCTGAACTGCACCGATCAGGGTTTCAAGAAAATAGAATGGAAGCATCATGACCGCAGGCATGATTTTGCTGAGCACTCCCGGCATACCTTGCCCCAACGCATACATGCTGTGAAGAAGGCTTTCTCCCCCGAAGACGTTGCCGAAAAGTCGAAAGGACAAAGATACTGGACGAAAACAGATGGAGATAATTTCAATGAGTCCTACACCGAAGAAAACAAGAAAGAGGAATACATAAATGGGGGCGGGTGTGGTTAACTTGTCGGCCTTATTTCCAAATATGTCGTGCATTATTAAGTTCAGGCCTGCGTATCTGAATATAAAATAAAGCCATGAGACCATGGTGACACAGGCCAGGGCCAGGGTCATGTTCAAGTCGGCATTTCCTGGCCGGATCCATGCTTCCACAACATGTCCGGATTCATCTTTCATCCCAACGGAACCTACTCCTGGGAAGAGACCGCTCCAGTTTTGAGTCAGAATAAAAATAAAGACCGCAGATGTTAGCCAGAATGTTGGGGTCACCAATCTCTTGCCGACAATGGGGCCGGTAATATTGCGGACCACATCGATCACGCTTTCGACCAGAATTTGTCCTTTGGACGGAACAAGTTGTGGTTTGCCAACTAGGAAACGGATCAAGAAGACGATAAAAAGGCACACCACCCAGCAGGTGACCATGGAATTGGTAATCGGTAAGGGGCCGATTTTGAAAATTTCTTCGGCCGTGACGCTGAGGCCGTGATGGTCCCCTTCCCCGCCGGCAGCCAGCAAGGATGTGGCAGCCATGTTCAGGCTGAGCCAGCTAAAGGTCAATTGGGTGAAGAGTTTTTTCATGCTTATTTGCAGCAGGTTCGAAATTTAGACGCCAGCAAAATGTGGGATACGATCTATCCGTCAAATCCAAGCCCAAGTGGATAAGTTTATATTATGCATTGAGGCTCAAAGTATTAGCTGGGCTAATGTGGCGTGATTTGTTCCACGTGGAACATTCCATCGCATCCAGGATTCAATTGGCTCTGCGTGCTGCTTCCAGGGCAATCATCAGGACGCTGATGTCTGCAGGATTTACCCCACTGATGCGACTGGCTTGAGCAAGTGTGGCGGGATTGATTTCTGCTAATTTTATAGCACTCTCTTTGCGTAAGCCTGGTAGGTTCAGGTAGTCGAAGGATTTGGAGATTTTGATCTTTTCCAAATGCTGTAATTTGTCAGCAGCTTTACGTTCTCTTTCGAGATACCCCTGATACCGGATGAGGTAATGGACTTCCTCCTGAATTGGTGTAGATAACTTTTCATAATCTACAGGCCATTGATTTGGAGCCTCTCCCCTTCTGATTATTTCCGCGAAGGTATTTCCAGCTTCTCTTTCTTTCTCCAGTCGTTGCTTCCATGTGCTGATCGCTTCCACTTTATCCCGCATGTTTTTGAGGCGGTCCTCTGGTACCAAGTTAAACTTTTCAGCATGATGAAAAAGCCTGCGTTCGGCACTGCCATGATTGAGGCACAAACGAAATTCGGCCCGACTGGTAAACATTCTGTAGGGCTCTTTGGTTCCTTTGGTTACCAGGTCATCAATTAAGACGCCGATGTAGGCTTCGTCTCTTCGAATGAGCATCGGCTCTTGATTCGTGATTTTTAATACCGCGTTTATGCCCGCCACCAATCCCTGGCAGCCTGCTTCTTCGTAGCCAGAAGTTCCATTGATTTGGCCAGCAAAGAATAAGTTTTCCACTTTCTTGGATTCGAGGCTTGGGAATAATTGTGTGGGTGGAGCAAAGTCATATTCAACCGCATAAGCTGGCCGTAGCATTTCAACTTTTTCCAGTCCGGGAATGGTGCGAAGCATCTCGATTTGGACCTCAAATGGCAGGCATGTGGAGAGGCCATTAATGTACCACTCATCAGTATGTCTCCCTTCCGGTTCCAGGTAGAGTTTATGGCGTTCCTTGTCTGCAAACCGGACAAATTTATCTTCAATGCTTGGGCAGTATCTTGGACCAACACAGTCAATTTCGCCACTGTACATTGGGGACAGGTGGAGGTTTTTCCGAACAATCTCTTCCGTTTGTGCAACAGTATGTGTCATCCAGCAGGAAACTGGATTGGCTCCGGGAGACCATCCGGCAAGTTCTTGACCCCGATGTTCCACGTGGAACAAATCGCTCTTCGGTCGAGTATCATGAAAGGCGAACAGGGTTGGCGATTCATCTCCCGGTTGCTCTTCCAATTGAGAAAAATCCAAAGTACTTCCCAGGAGCCGGGGAGGAGTTCCGGTCTTCAATCGCTCCAGTTCAATGCCAGCTTCGAGGAAGCTTGCCGATAGACCTTTTGCGGTATGATCTCCTAAGCGGCCGCCTTCAGATTTCTTTTGGCCGATGTGCATAAGACCTCTCAGAAAGGTGCCTGTCGTGACGATTACCGCCTTGGCATAAAATTCGATTCCAAATGAAGTCCTAACTCCGATAACCCGGCCGGCTTCAAAAATCAGGCCTTCCACCATTGCCTGGAACAAAGTCAGGTTTTTCTGCAATTCGAGTGTGTGCTTCATGCGGAATTGATATTCCTTTTTATCACACTGTGCTCTGGGGGCTTGAACGGCGGGCCCCTTGGAGGTGTTCAGCAGGCGAAACTGGATGGCGGTCGCGTCGGTGTTGAGTGCCATGGCTCCTCCCAGAGCATCAATCTCTCTGACAATCTGGCCTTTGGCTTGGCCTCCAATAGCCGGGTTGCAACTCATCTGTGCGACCGTATCCAGGTTGCCTGTCAAGGCCAGGGTATCTGCCCCCATACGTGCTGCTGCCAGTGCTGCTTCACATCCTGCATGGCCTGCACCACAGATAATGATGTCATAGGGTTGATTCTTGCCGTATTTCAATCCGGAATTCATTCCATTGGGTATTGGCGCGAAGTCTCGGGGCTTCAAGGGCAATTTTCAAAATTTCCTCTCTATGTATTATAATATTAGGTGGGTAGGGGGCATGGAGCCTGGGAATCAAGGCTCCACTTCAATAAATGCGTGGAGAGCATACCGCCCATAAGCATTGTAAATAAATAATATTAACAATATTGAGACTGAGGTGTGCCTATTCATCGTCTTTATATAAGGAAAAAAAGCTCGACAAAATCGCGGAAAACGTTTTGCTTCCTCGCCTTTCCGGCATTTCGGAACCCCACTTGAGCCCATCTCAATCCACACTTATGACAATCAAAAAACGTCTCGTTGCACCCCGAAAATTTATCAAACCCTCGTTTCAGCAGCTAGTAGAAAAGAAGCGAAAGGGGAATGAGTTTACCGCAGAAGAGATTCGCTTTATCGTCGAATCGATTTTGGATGAGGAAATGCCTCCCTTTCAACAAGCAGCCTTGTTGATGGCAATTTACTTTCAAAACATGTCTGCGCAGGAGACTTCAGCTTTGGCAGAGGAAATGATGCTTTCTGGTGAAGTGGTGGACATGAACAACATACCACGGCCCAAGATCGACAAGTATTCCACAGGCGGAGTAGGGGACAAGACTTCTCTCGTTCTCGGTCCACTGGCAGCGGCCAGTGGCGTCATCATGCCCACAATGAACGGTGCGGACGAAGATTATGGTATTCGCAATTTAACGAAACTGTCTTCCATCCCTGGATTCTCTCCAGATGCAGATCTCACGGAATTCAAGGACCAGCTGAAAAAGGTCGGTTGCTGCATGGTGGAGAAACATCCGGAAATCGCTCCGGTCGATGACATCCTCTACGATTTACGGCAAAAGACTGCGACTGTTCCAAGCATTCCTTTGATTACAGGAAGTGCCTTGAGCCGTAAACTGGCTGCAGGTGCAGAAGGACTTGTGGTGGATGTGAAATGGGGCAAAGGAGCCTTCATTGATGATTTGGAGCAGGCCAAGCTTCTTGCCCGTTCCATTACCCGTGTGGGACGTTCCATGAAACGTCGTTGTGTTGCCTTGGTTACTGACATGAACCAGCCTTTGGGAAGTGCCGTGGGTACCTCTCTTGAAATCAAGGAAGCGATTGACTTATTAAAAGGAGAAGGGCCTGAAGATTTGAAATTGCTGGTCCAAAAGCTCGGCATGGAGATCGTCCGCCTTGCGGGTGTCGCTGGCTCCACCCTTTCTGCCAAGCAAACCGTTCAACGTCATTTGGAAGATGGCTCCGCTTTTGAAAAGTTCAAAGAAATGGTCGTCGCTCAAGGCGGCAATCCGGACTACCTGGACAATCCCGAAAAATTTAAAACAGCGAAGCACGTCAAAAAGCTACCTGCTCCCAAGCGTGGCTACGTTCATGCGATTGACACGGGTCTGATTGCCTGGGGCGTCAAAGTGTTGTCGACCATGAAGAGTGGAAAAATTGACCATTCCGTTGGAGTCACCGAAGTCAAAAAGATCGGAACGCAGGTCAAGCAAGGCGAACCATTGATGATGATTCATTACAATGATGAAGGTCGTCTGGAAGAAGCTCTTGAATACCTCAAGCCTGCTTACCGCCTGGCTCCAAAGCGTCCTGCCATGCCAGAGCTGATTGTGGAGCGGGTTGCTTAATGGCTGGCTGCAGCTGTTTAAAACAGTTCGGCCTGAGTTTGCTGTTGTTCTTCAGGTTCCTTAGTTTGTGATTCGGGCTCATCGCTCTGATCTTGGCTAAGAGCTTGGACGAATTGCTGTTCATCCCAGATCTCGATCCCAAGCTCCGTCGCTTTTTTCAATTTTGAGCCTGCTCCGGGGCCTGCGATGACGCAATCCGTCTTTTTGCTGACGCTGGAGACGGCTTTGCCTCCACGAGCTTCGATCAATTCTGCGGCTTTGGAACGTGGGTACACTTCGAGCGT